>NZ_AKIU01000001.1:0-64795 GCF_000282675.1 Pantoea sp. GM01
CGCCATTTATGGCGACCGTTTTAAAGGCCCGTGAAGACCCAATAAAAAAGCCGCCATGAACTTCACGGCGGCTTTATTGTTGTGTGTGGTAAGAATTACAGCAAGTTGGGAAATGCCCTGCTTTTCTCTTCACGCGTTACTTACGTAACATCGCTTCGATAAATTCTTTCCAGTTTCCCATTTCGGTGTCGACCATAAAATCCTCTCTTATTGTAGTGGCGATTCTACGCCGTTTTTTTCTACAGGTGAATACGCTTCCACCTCTCATCACTATCGGCAAACGCGCGCAAAAGCTGTAATTTTCTGAAATTGCGTAGTGACGCACATTTCAGCAACTGCATAATGCGTCAGGAAAAAAGCCCAACTTAAATCGCGTAGCACAAATTGCCGTTTAGGATAATCCTTAGTGGCCTGATGATGCCGTGGGCAATTACGGATGGGATAGATGAAAGCGTTTTCTGGATCTAAGTAATAAAATTTATAACGGCAAAAGTGTCATGAAAAAAAGCGGCAATCGCCGTCAGCGCTCACGACACTTAGATCGCTGTGGTAAACTCGCGCTTTATTTTTAACAAAATGGGAATAAGCGATGACAGCGCAGTGGGTGATGTACGGAATTAAAAATTGCGACACGATTAAAAAAGCACGCAACTCTTTAGAGGCTTCCGGCATCGACTATCGTTTTCATGATTATCGCGTGGATGGCATTGACGACGCGCTGCTGCAATCGTTCATTGACCAGCTTGGTTATGAAGTGCTGTTAAACACGCGCGGAACCACGTGGCGCAAGCTGCCGGAAGCCGATCGCGCAGCGGTTAACGATGCGGCCAGCGCCAAAGCGGTGATGCTCGCGCAGCCTGCCATCATCAAGCGCCCCGTGTTAGCTGCACCCAATGGCGATCTGCTGGTCGGCTTCAACGATTCCCTTTATTCCGCGTTTATCCAGGAGAAGTCATAACATGTTCTGTCCGGTCATTGAGCTGGCTCAGCAGCTTATCCGTCGCCCCTCTCTCAGCCCAGATGATGCCGGTTGCCAGACGCTACTGATTGCGCGTCTGGAAGCCATCGGCTTTAACGTTGAGCCGATGCACATTGGCGATACGCTCAACTTTTGGGCGACGCGCGGCCAGGGCGAAACGCTGGCGTTTGCCGGACATACCGATGTGGTGCCGCCGGGCGACGCCAATCGCTGGATCAGCCCGCCGTTCGAGCCGAGCATCCGCGACGGCATGCTGTTTGGCCGCGGTGCGGCTGACATGAAGGGCTCGCTGGCCGCAATGGTAGTGGCAGCGGAGCGCTTTGTTGCCGCCAATCCACAGCATAAAGGTCGTCTGGCGTTTCTGATTACCTCCGATGAGGAAGCCAGCGCGGTTAACGGTACGGTAAAAGTGGTTGAGCGTTTGATGGCGCGCAATGAGCGCATGGATTATTGCCTGGTCGGCGAACCGTCGAGCACCGAAATCGTTGGCGACGTGGTGAAGAATGGTCGTCGCGGCTCAATGACCGCCAATCTTACCCTTCACGGCGTGCAGGGCCACGTGGCCTATCCGCATCTGGCGGACAATCCGGTGCATCGCGCCATGCCTGCGCTGAATGAGCTGGTGGACACCGTGTGGGATGAAGGCAATGAATTCTTCCCGCCAACCAGTATGCAGATCGCCAACGTGCAGGCCGGTACCGGCAGCAATAACGTGATCCCCGGTGAATTCTTTGTGCAGTTCAACTTCCGCTTCAGCACCCAGCTCACCGATCAGATGATCAAAGATCGCGTGGCGGAACTGCTGGATCGTCATCAGCTGCGTTATACGCTGGAGTGGAATGTTTCCGGTCAACCGTTCCTGACTTCACGCGGCAAGCTGGTTGATGCCGTGGTAAACGCCGTAGCGCACTATAATGAGATTAAGCCACAGTTGCTGACCACCGGCGGCACTTCGGATGGGCGCTTCATCGCGCGCATGGGGGCGCAAGTGGTGGAACTGGGCCCGGTGAACGCCACCATTCATAAGATTAATGAGTGCGTGAAAGCGTCAGATTTGCAGATGCTGAGCCGTATGTATCAGCGCATCATGGAACAACTGATCGCCTAAACGCGCCGAAGGAGCAAGGGATGGAATTCTTTAAAGAGTACTGGTGGATCCTGGTGATCCTGCTGATGGTCGGTATTTTGATGAATGTTTACAAAGACCTAAAACGTATCGACCATAAAAAGTTCATGGATAACAAACCGACTTTGCCGCCGCATCGAGATTTTAACGATAAGTGGGACGATGAAGAGGATTGGCCGAAGAAGAAATAACCACAGTTAAATCAGTCTCCTTACCCGTAGCGGCGCGATTTATCGCGCGTGTTTAGCAGCAGTCTCGCTGTAACAATGCGCGATAAATCGCGCCGCTACGAAGTGTGCAGATATAAATTTAGATCATCATCACCACATCATCATCGCCGGGCTTAGCGCCGCTCAGCGCTTCATCGAAGTAACGACGCGGCACGGTATAACGCAGATGATTGAGCGCCAGCTCCATGCTGCGATCGTCAATGGCGTGCGGCAGATCCTCAACCACATCCAGCGTCACATCGCCACCTAGCGACATAAGGCGTTGCTTCGCCTCCTCTGCGTACTTGAGCGGAATCTGCTCATCGTAATCGCCATGAATCAGATGGATAGTGTTGCGGGTGGATGCGCGCTGCGGCAGCGTGGAATAGCGGCCGCTAAACACAATTGCTCGCCCGGCCAGATCTGGCTGCGCCTTAACGCCTTCCAGCACCATGGTGCCGCCCTGCGAAAAACCGACCAGCGCAGTTGCTTCGGCGCGTACCCCGCTTTGCTGCTGCCAGTGACGCACCGATTCCACGAATTCCGGCATCACCGCATCCACGCCCTGCTGCTCCGAGCGATCGTGCGCCGGAATATCGGCAAACCACAGGCGTCCCTGAGGAACACTGCTGGCAGCGTAAGGTGCGCCAACGGAAATCACCAACGCTTGCGGGAACGCCTTAGCGAACCAGCTGCCAATCTGTGCCATCGAATCCGGGTTGTCGTTTACGCCGTGATACAGCAGGAACAGCTGCGCTGCACTGCTGGGTTGCTGAACAATTACATATCGTAGTGCCATAAGATCCTCCTCAAATCACTATACGCCGCTGCTCGCACAGAGATACCGGGAAAATTTGAATGAGATAATGGATTTATTGCAACGAAGGAGTCTGCGGTGCCGCGTCAGGATTGAGCTGAATTAGGGCCTCGGCAACCTCAGATCGCAGCTTGTGCATTAACGCCTTGCGCCCGCTAAGTCCCGCATTTTGCGCCGCGCTGCTCAGCGTCTGTTTTTGCAGCAGAATGGCATGCAACAAGGGTGTAGAAGCGTGGCGCACCAGACGCTGTAACACCGCATAGCTGGCTTCAAAAGGGCGCTGTGCCCAGGCGAAACCCGCCAGCAGCGCCCAATCGTCATCATTGAGCAATTGGCTGTCATCGTTTGCCAGCGATAACGGCAGTTCAATGATCTGCTGCAGCCACGGCCAGTCGCGCGCCAGGCGCTGCGCTGCCTGCTGTTGTAGCGCTTCGCCTTTTGCAGTCATCGCCAGCATCGCCATCGCGGCATAGCAGCCGCTGCTGGCTTCGCGCTGCGAACCCATCCGCACCAGCGTAAACCCGCAGGCGCGCCAGAAGTGCCACAGGGATTCGGTGTAGCCGAAACTAACCGAAAGATAATCACAGCCCCGCGCCTGTTGGCGTGCCGTTGCGACTAAAGCTTTGCCGATACCGTGCTGGCGCTGTGCCGCCTGCACCGCAATCCGGCTAATGCGTTGTGAACGCAGCGTCGCCGCCTGCGCAAAACCCGCATGCGCCGCCAGCGATTGCGCCACCAGATTGCCACGCGGCCGGCGGTAACCCGCCCATATCGCTTCTGCTAGCGCTTGATCTAATCCGCCCTCCTCCACCAGCCACAGCGCGCCGGTGATGTGTTCACCTTCCCCGGCTAACCAAAAACGCATGCCGGGTGCATCCAGCATGCGGCGTAAATCCAGCGGTGACGTGCGGTAGTGCGCGCTGGCCAGCAGGCGGTAACCCGCTTCCAACGCAGAAAAGTTTTGCTGTGGTGTCGCCGGGAAAATTGCGACGTCGGCGTTTACGCGGCTTTCCTGCGCATCCTCAAACAGCAACGCCTGACTGAGCCACTGCTCCAGCGGATCGTTGGGCGACCAACGCAACGGCTCGTCGAGCTGGAAGTAATGGACATCGGGCAAGGTGGCGCAGAAGCGCAGCATAAAACCGCGTCCGGTACCTTCATAACCTTGCACGGTGGTGGTGAGCAGCACACGCGGAAAACGCTGCACCAGCTGCTGCAACAGCGGCGTGGGAATCGCTGCCGCTTCATCGACAATCAGCCATTGCGCCAGCGGCGTCTGTTCTCGCGCCAGAATGGCGTCCGGTGCCATGAAGCGGAAATGCTCACCCGCAAAGTCGGCCAGCACCTCGGTTGAGACTTTGCCGGGCGCCGTCACTAAACAGTGCTGATTCTGCTGCGCCAGCATGCCAGCCAATGCAGATTTGCCGCGACCGCGCGCGGCGGTGATCACCGCGACGCCGGCAGGCATCGTTTCTAGCTGTTGCAGGATTTGCGCCTGCTGCTGTGGTGCCTGGCAGTGCCATTCGGGCAGATCAATGTCGGCGGGATAACGCACAGGTTGATGCTGACGCTGCAACATTACCTGCGCATCGTCGAGCAGAAGAGATTGGAGATGATGGATAAAATGCGGTGTGGCGATCGGTTCGGCGACATCGGCCCAACGCAGGCTGTCAGCGTCCGTTTGCGTTGGCCAGCTTTTCCAGGCGGGCGTCAATAGCAATAACCAGCTGCCTGCACGCAAGGTTCCCGCCAGCGCCGCGAAGGCTTCGGCATGAAAACCTTTACGTGCATCGAATATCGCGTGCTGGAATTCACGTCCCAGTAACGTGCGCAACGCGGTTGGCGCGACCGCATGCGGCAAATCATCGCTGTCACTGAGCGTCAGCCAATCGCCTTGCAACTCCGCTCGCCATTGCGAGGCTTGCAGCCGGGCCCAATCCGCTTCGCCAGCAATCACACTCAGGCGGCGAATGCCTGCACGCTGCATCGCCGCCGTCGGTTCAATCAAGGACATCACTTGCTAGCGAAGGTGTTGCACTGACCGGGATCGCCGCTATCGAAACCGCGCTTCAGCCAGGTGTAACGCTGCTGGGATGTACCGTGCGTGAAGCTGTCCGGCACCACGCGGCCCTGACCTTTCTGCTGCAAGCGATCGTCGCCAATGGCTTCTGCCGCATTTAGCGCTTCCTGCAGATCGCCAACTTCGAGAATATTTTGCTGCTGCATATAATGGCCCCAAACACCAGCAAAGCAGTCAGCCTGCAGCTCCATCTTCACCGACAGTTGATTAGCCTGCGCCTGACTCGCGCCCTGCTGCATCTGGCGTACTTTCGGCTCAATACCGAGCAGTTTTTGCACGTGATGGCCAACTTCGTGGGCAATAACATAGCCCTGCGCAAAATCGCCGCCGGCACCGAGTTTGGTTTTCATATCATCGTAAAACGACAAATCGATATACACGGTTTGATCGGCCGGGCAATAAAACGGCCCCATCGCCGATTGGCCGGTACCACAATGGGTGCGCGTCGCACCGCGATACATCACCAGTTTCGGCGGCACGTACTGTTTGTTCATCTGCTGGAACAGCTTGCTCCAGGTATCTTCCGTGGTTGCCAGAATCACCGAGGTGAATTTGGCATCTTCATTACTCTGCGCGGTGTTCACCTGACGCTGCTGCGAAGTTGGCGCGACGCTACCGCCGCCTTCCAGCAGCGCGGTGAGGTCGTAGCCGTAATAGCCTGCAACAGCGACAACCACCAACAAGATCAGGCCACCTTTGCCGCGCGGAATACGGATTTGCCGTCCGCCACCGCTGCCAATGCCCGGTGAATCATTGCGTCGATCTTCTACATTGTCGCTTTCACGACGCCCTTGCCAGCGCATGGCCTACTCCTTTAAACATGTTTTGGCATGATTTTAGTTGGCGGCGCAGGTTAGCACCAGTGTTGTAGTCACATAACACCGTAGGGTCGTCATTAATGACGACCTCTATTACGGGCATAAAAAAAGGTCGTCATAAATGACGACCCTCCAAGATAGGTGGACAGACTTAATCCAGCTTCACACCCAAACGCTGGGCGACTTCTTCGTACGCTTCAACCAGGCCGCCGAGGCTCTGACGGAAACGGTCTTTGTCCATTTTGTCCATGGTGTTTTTGTCCCACAGGCGCGCGCCGTCTGGCGAGAACTCATCGCCCAGCACCACTTCGCCGTTGAACAGACCAAACTCCAGCTTGAAGTCAACCAGGATTAAGCCCGCGTCATCAAACAGCTTGCTCAGCACGTCGTTGGCTTTAAAGGTCAGCTCTTGCATACGTGCCAGATTGGCTTTGCTCACCCAACCAAAGGTTTCGCAATAGGATTCGTTCACCATCGGGTCGTGTTTGGCGTCATCTTTCAGGAAGAGATCAAACAGCGGTGGATTGAGCACAATGCCCTCTTCCACGCCCAGACGTTTTACCAGCGATCCTGCCGCACGGTTGCGCACCACGCACTCGACCGGCACCATCTCCAGCTTTTTCACCAGCGCTTCGTTATCCGACAGCAGCGCTTCCATCTGGGTCGGAATGCCCGCTTCCTGCAATTTGGTCATGATGAAATGGTTGAACTTGTTGTTCACCATCCCTTTGCGATCAAACTGCTCGATTCGTGCACCGTCTCCTGCTGACGTATCGTTGCGGAATTCAAGTACCAGCAGATCCGGATTATCGGTGCTGTATACGGTTTTCGCTTTACCGCGATACAACTCAGCTCGCTTTTGCATCTTGTTAACTCCAAACATGAAAGAACCCGTGTTCAGCGGTGTTTCACCGCGCGCCGACTGCGTGACGCAATCGTTTACTTCGCCGGGCGCTATTATACACAAAATCATTCGAGATGCAGGAAGGCGGCAAACGAATGAACTCCGATGAGCTTACTCAAGTAAGTGATTCGGGTGAATGAGAGCAGCCAACGCATCTGCAGCTTGAAGGATTTGTGTATATGACA
This sequence comes from Pantoea sp. GM01, assembly GCF_000282675.1. Taxonomy (NCBI): domain Bacteria; kingdom Pseudomonadati; phylum Pseudomonadota; class Gammaproteobacteria; order Enterobacterales; family Erwiniaceae; genus Pantoea; species Pantoea sp. GM01. The sequence goes on from NZ_AKIU01000001.1 coordinate 7,119, forward strand.
AATCAAAACAAAAAGGCCGGGTAATCTCCGGCCCTTTGGCAATTTATTTCAACGCGCCTTGAATCACTGATACCAGCGCATCATTCTGCGTCTGGGTTAGCACGTGACCTTTCGGATCGATGAACTGCAGACTACTGCGGTTATCCAGATCGCCAACCTGCAATTTGTAATCGCCGTTTGGTAATTCCGGATCTTTCGCACCGATCTCATCCCACACGCCGCTGCCCGGCTGTTTGTAGGTGACTTTCAGGCTGCCCTGCGAACGGTTGTCGTCAGTGACTTCCATGCCCACGCGTTTCAGCGCCGCTGGCAAACGCTGCCAGGTCACGTTGAACGGTGCACGCAGAATCAACAGCGGTAAACCGGTATCGTCCGCGCCGCTCTGGACATCAATTTGTCCGGTAGCACGGTTTGCCGCGGCATCCTGGCTAGCAGAATCCACTTTATCCAGACCGGTGCTGATGTCGTTCAGCATCTGGCCGGTATAGCGTTGGATCTGCGCCGGAGAAGTGACGGCCTGACCTGACTGCTGCAGTTCCAGCAGACGTACCGTCAGCACTTGCTGATAGCTCTGATTCTGCACGCTGATCTGATAGCGACCGCGATACTGGTTATCTTCGTCAGCACGGTTCCACTGCACCCAATCGGTAGTCAGCTGCTGTGAAGCATCATCACGCTGCGCAATCGGGAACTTGTAAGACTGGACTACGCCAACCACTTGCGACCAGATCGAACCCCGGCTGCTTTCCACGGCCAGCACGCCGGTATTACCGGTGAACTGCGCACGCGTGCCGTTCAGCAATGCCAGCGGCTGGGCTGGCGGACGAATATCCAGCTCTTTACCAACTGCGCCTTTGGCGACGCTATGCGGAACATCGTAATCACCATTCTGCAGTGGCAGAATCATGCCGGCGGGCGCTTTTAAATCCTGCAGCTCAGGCGCCTGCAGGTAAGATTCGTCGCCGCTGACCTGGCGCTTATAACGCTGATCGTTGGAACACGCTGTTAGCAGCATCAGGGTGGAAAGGCCCACTACCGTTGCCAGCGTCGAGCGCTTAACTGAATAACTCATTGATTCTCCCTAAATTATCGCAGACCCGCTTTAATCAGCGCCTGAGCCGTTTTCGCCTGACCCGCTTCGGTCAGTGGCGTCATTGGCAAGCGCAGCGTGTCATCCGCGATTAATCCTAGCTGTTTTGCTGCCCATTTCACCGGGATTGGATTGGGTTCACAGAAAAGCGTCTGGTGCAAATGCATCAGACGCTGATTCAGGCGACGCGCTTCGGCGAATTTGCCCTGTTGTGCCAACGCACAGAGTTCAACCATTTCACGTGCCGCAATATTAGCCGTTACCGAAATGACGCCTTTGCCGCCCAGTTGCATAGAGTCCAGCGCCGTGGCGTCATCACCGCTGACGATGATGAACTCATCATTAACCAGCTCTTGGATCTGTGAGATGCGCGATAAGTTCCCGGTAGCCTCTTTGATTCCGATAATATTTTTAATTTCGGCCAGACGCGCGACGGTTTCCGGGAGCATGTCGCAACCGGTACGCGAAGGAACGTTATACAGCATCTGCGGCAGATCGGTGCTTTCCGCAATGGCTTTAAAGTGCTGGAACAAGCCTTCCTGGGTTGGACGGTTGTAGTAAGGCGTCACCGTTAAACAGCCCACAACACCGCTGCCGGTAAAGCGTTTTGTCAGGGAGATGCCTTCAGCTGTGGCATTGGCGCCGGTACCAGCGATAACCGGAATACGGCCATCGGCCAGTTCCAGGGTTTGCATGACTACATCACCGTGCTCGTCATGGCTGAGCGTGGCTGATTCGCCGGTGGTGCCAACAGAAACAATCGCCGCGGTGCCGCTGGCAACATGATAATCAATCAGTTTTTTTAGACTTTCGCGGCAGACATTACCTTTTTCATTCATTGGCGTAATGAGCGCAACAATACTTCCGGTGAACATGGGCTATCCCCTCGACAAACAAGTGCCTCATGTTACGTTTTACATTGAAAGAAAAGCAAGCGAGCCACGCCATTCCCGCGCTTGTCAGCAGTTTTTTTTATGTTTACCTTATAGTTATTAGCGAACGTACAGGAAATGCCATTTTGTCGCAGTCACAGCCTCACCATCTGGTGATCACCGCACTGGGCGTTGATCGTCCGGGTATCGTCAATACCATCACCCGCCACGTTAGTAGCTGCGGCTGTAATATCGAAGACAGTCGTCTGGCGATGCTTGGTGATGAGTTCACCTTCATCATGCTGCTCTCCGGCAGCTGGAATGCGATAACCCTGATTGAATCTACGCTGCCAATGAAAGGTGCCGAGCTGGAGTTGCTGATTGTGATGAAGCGCACCAACGCACGCGCTACGCCACCGATGCCCGCCACCGTGTGGGTGCAGGTTGAAGTCCCGGATTCTCCGCACATCATTGAGCGCTTCACCGATCTGTTCGATAAACACCAGATGAATATCGCCGAATTGGTCTCGCGGATTAAACCGTCGCAGGATGGCGTAGCCCCGACGCTCTATATTCAAATGACGGCGCACAGCCCGGCCAATCCGGTCAGCGCCCCTATCGAGCAGGCTTTCAATCAGCTGTGCGAAGAACTGCATGCACAAGGCTCAATTCGTCTTTATAGTGTGACCGACGATGCCAACAGCAGCGTTTAATCAGGCTCCGGGTTATTTCGCCACACACTCTGCCGCGGCGGCAAAACGTGTAGTGAAATAACCCTGACGGTAAACACCCCCTGGCACTTTTGTTCCTGATGGTGTATTACCCACAGCATGTAAAAAATAATGGAGAGTTGTGATGAATCCACTGAAAGCCGGTGATACCGCACCGAAATTTAGCTTGCCCGATCAGGACGGCGAACAAGTAAATTTGGCCGACTTCCAGGGACAGCGCGTTCTGGTCTATTTCTATCCGAAAGCCATGACGCCGGGTTGCACCGTTCAGGCCTGCGGTCTGCGCGACAACATGGATGAGTTGAAAACTGAGGGTGTCACAGTACTGGGCATCAGCACCGATAAAGCCGAGAAGTTGTCGCGCTTTGCCGATAAAGAGATGCTGAACTTCACGTTGCTATCCGATGAAGATCATCAGGTGTGTGAGCAGTTTGGCGTGTGGGGTGAGAAAACCTTTATGGGTAAAACCTACGACGGCATTCACCGCATCAGCTTCCTGATCGATGGCGAAGGCAAGGTAGAGAAAGTGTTCGACGATTTCAAAACGTCTAACCACCACGACATCGTGTTGGATTATCTGAAATCAGCCTGATAGTAACGGGTGCGCAAGCCGCACCCGTTCTCTTTTACTCTTTTCGCGGCCCATCAAGCGCCGGTGTTTCAGGCCAGGCATGCACCACGGCTTTTACCAACGTTGCCAGCGGAATCGCAAAGAACACGCCCCAGAATCCCCACATCCCGCCAAAAATCACCACTGACAGAATGATCACCAGCGGATGCAGATTCACCGCTTCAGAGAACAGAATCGGCACGAGCACGTTGCCATCCAGCGCCTGAATAACCAGATAGATGGCGATCATGGTCCAGAAATCGCTGCCCAGTCCCCACTGGAACAGGCCAACGCCAATCACCGGAAGGGTCACCACCATCGCGCCGATATAGGGAATCAGTACTGAAATTCCTACCAGCACCGCCAGCAACAGCGAATAGTTGAGGCCCAGCATCAGAAACGCCAGCCAGGTTACAAAGCCTACCGCCACCATCTCCAGCACTTTGCCGCGAATGTAGTTCGTGATCTGCTGATTCATCTCTTGCCACACTACACCCGCCAGACCGCGATTGCGCGGCAGCACGCGACGCACCGCGCTCAGCATCTGCTCTTTATCTTTCAGCAGGAAGAACACCATCAGCGGCACCAGCACCAGATAGATCATCAGCGTCATCAAGCCCACCAGCGACGCCAGTGAATACTTCACCAACGATTCGCCTAAGCCAGTCAGGCGGCTGCGCAGATTCTCCACGATGATGTCGATGATGCCAGCATCAACCAGTGCCGGATAACGCTTCGGCAAGCCAGCGGCAAAGAGATAGAGTTTATTCAGCATATTGGGCAAGTCGCGGGTCAGATTAATGCCCTGCTGCCAGGCCACCGGCGCCACAATCAACACCATCACCAATAAGATGCCCGCGAACACCACCAGCACCGCGCTAGTGGCCCAGGTGCGGCTACAACCGACGCGCTGCAGGCGTACCGTTGGCCACTCAAGCAGGTAGGCGAGCACTAACGCCACCAGCAGCGGCGCCAGTAAACCGCTTAAGAAGAACAGAATACAAAACGCCGCCAGCAGAATCACCAGCAGGCCGATAGCCTGCGGGTCGCTGAAGCGGCGTTTGTACCATTGATAAAGCAGAGCGAGCATGCAAAACATCCTTGAAACGAAAACAGAAAAGCGCACGTTCCGTAGCGGTGCCATAAATTACGTCGCTACGGATCGTGCATGATAGGGAGGGTTAATGCGTAATACTACTCACCAACGCATCCTGACCGGAGATCATTACGCAGTTGCGCCCGGCATTTTTCGCCTGATAGAGCGCGGCATCGGCTTGCTTGAGGCTCTGTTCCTGCGCCCCGCCATCCGGCTGCCAGTCAGCAATCCCCACCGACAGCGTGACATTGCCAACCTGATCAATCCAGTTTTCCGCGATGCTGATACGCACGCGTTCGGCAAGAATGCGCGCATCTTCAACCGAGGTGGCGGGCAACAGCATCAGAAACTCTTCCCCGCCGTTACGGCACACCACATCGGTTTGCCGTGCGCTGTGACGCAAGGTGCGCGCCACGTGTTTGATCACCTCATCACCCACATCATGACCAAAGGTATCGTTGACGCGTTTGAAGTGATCGATATCCAGCGCCAGCACGGAAAACGATTGGCGCATGGTAGAGAAATAGTCGAGCACGGCGCTTAAACCGCGGCGATTGAGCAGGTTGGTCATCGGATCGGTCTGGACTTCAGATTTCAGCCGGCCAATTTTGTCCTGCACTAAACCAATGCCGGTCAGCAACGCGCGCTTCACCTGCGCCGCTTCAAAATACCAGGCGCGAATGCCGCCAATCTCAGTTGATACGCCCTGCGAATCCATCTGGCTGGCTTTACGCGCCAGCTGCCACAGCGGCAAGGCAATCAGCCGCGCCAAAATCACCGCCACCAGCAAGGTCAGCAGCGCGAACGGCACCGAGTTTTTCAGCACTTTTAATAACAAGCCTGAGAGCGGCGCCAGCGTGGCATCGGTCGGTTTCAACGCCACCACCATCCAGCCGGTGGTGGGCACGATGGCATAACCGGCCAGTTTGGCTTTGCCCTCTTCGCTTAACTGCACTTCGCCGTTGGTTTGCTGCTGGCGCTGGCGCTCGCTGATGATGGCTGGCGCACTTTTGCCAATCAGCTGGCTATTCTGGTGATACAGCACCTGATTATTACGATCCATAACGTAAACCTGGGTGCCGTCGCGATAGAACTGTTCGCCGAGCAGCGCGTTCAGGATGCTTTTCTTTTTCAGATAGATAGTGCCGCCCACATAGCCGAGATAGCGTCCGTCTTTGCTCCAGATTGGCCAGGAGACAAACACAATCAGGTTGTTAGCGGCGGAAATGCTGGGTCGACTGACCATCGGCTGACGCTGCGCTAACGCTTCACGCGAAGACTGGCTGGTCAGACGCATGCCTTTCAGCATCAACGATTCCGGTGAAATCGCCTTCACGATACCGTTACTGTCGACCACCGCGACCGAGTTAAAGCTGTTGGTTTGCTCACGCAGGCGATTCACTTCCTGCTGCGCCAGATCGTCATCATCAAAATCATTGCCTAACTGCGTCGCGCTGTAGTGCAGCTGCGACTGAGCCAGCTGAAAGAAGACTTCCGTGGTGGCAGCCAGTTTGGTGGCGTAAGCGCGATTAGCTTCGAGGGTGCTTTCGATCAGGACCATACGTTGCACGCGCCAGGTGGCGTACAACGCATTGGCAAGCGTGATGACGATGCTGGTGATCGCTAACAGCGCGATCAGCGTGCGCAGGTCAGTTTTTGGCCGCAGGCGCGTTAGCATGGCGCACCTGCTTTAAAGCGTAGATTCATAGATTTGTGTGCCTGACAGTCTTGTTATTGTTGGTTGCACTTGCCCTGGTGAGGGAACGAGCAATTGTACACCCACAACTCAAATTGAGCACGAAGCATCCTGTCAGCCACCGACAATTCTTTCTCACTGCTGGTGCTAATCGATCAAGCCACTGGCATTGTAAAACGGCCACGGGCCGGGATAATCGCCGATGTTTATTTGCGTCAGCCGACATTGCAGACATGCGCTAAGGATATTGAGTGACGAGCCATCAGCCGCAACTCCACTTGCAGCTGGCGCTTAAACCAGACCTAACTGTGACAGCAACATCGTGGAAAAATGACGAAGAGATGACAGCAGCGCGGGCTGCTGTCAGGCAGGCATTACAACATCAGGAAAGCGTAACCTTCGTTTTGCAGCGAAGCCACGGTGGTGCCACTCGACAGCGTGTGGGTGACGCGGGTATCGATCCAGTCGCGCTCCAGCTGATGGAATGCTACCGACTGATCGCAAATGGTTACCTTGACGCCCGCGCTTCTGAGCTCATCAATTAGCTTGAGGTTCGGGTTATCGGTGCCGTAGGTTTTGCGGAACTGTTCATTATTTAGTGCCGCGGGTACCGCATCGCTGTTGATCGACACCACAAACTTCAGCTGATTCAGTGGAACACCCGCCGCATAGTAGAGGTTGGTGACGCGCGCAACGCGCTCCAGACCGAGATTCGGCTGGCGAACATCCCCTTCATTACGGTTGATCTGGAAGACGATTTTGTTGCTTAAACCCGGCGTGTTGGCGGGATTGTAGTCCGGCACACTCACAAAGTGGATTTTGCCGTAACCGGCAATGGCGGGCGTGCTCCAGAAATCGGCGGGCTCGCTCTTTTTATCTGCAAACTTGTCGCTGACTTTATCAATCAGTTCCGGAAGCTGTAACACATTACCGCCGACAAAACCTGCCAGTGCCGCGATAACAATATAGGATGCTGGACGCATTTCACTTCTCCTGTGCCTGAGATTTACATCTGTAAGAGTGCATAACCCTGATTTTCCAGCGTCGACACGGTGGTCGGACTGGAGAGCGCATGAATCACCGATTGGTCGATCCACGCTTTCGGGAAGTGATGGAATGCCACCGACTGATCGCACACCGATACCTTCACGCCCAACTTATTCAGTGCGCCTATCAGCGCCAGATTAGGGTTATCTGCTTTATAGAACTGTTGGAAATGCGCGTTATCCAGCATCGCCGGGGTGGCGTCACCGGTGACCGAGACGACAAAGTGCAGGTCATCAGCCGGCACGCCAGAGGCGATATAAAGATTAACCACGCGCGCGACGCGCTCCAGACCGAGGTTCGGCCGCTTCATATCCCCTTCGCTGCGGGTAATCTGGAACACCACTTTGTTACTCAAGCCAATCACCGGCTTAAAGGCGGCGTCCGCTTCATAATGGATTTTGCCGTAGCCCTCCACGGCGGGTGTACTCCAGAAACCGTCCGGATCGGCTGGCTCGGCAGAAAAATGGCTCACAACACGCTGATACAGGTCATCACCCTTGCTCACGGTGGCGCCCACAAATCCACCCACAATGGCGATGAGGGCGTATGTGACAACAGAACGCATAGAAACTCTCCGGCATGCACTGCGCGTCAATTCACAGTCCGTTTGAATAAAGTGCCTTATCTATACCACAGCGTGCGCAGGGCAAAACGCCTGTAGTAACGGGCTGTCCGGCGTTTTGATTGCGCGAAAAATAATTAGCAGGGTTAATTGAATAAGAGTTTCGATTGTTGTGCGGCAGGAAGTGAAGAAATGGTTGGCCGTGAAATTGTGACCCCAACTCCAGTAGAATAAGTTGACGTGCGTTTAAAATATAGCCGCCATTTACTGTTCCAGACTCAATGCGCAGCGTGAGCACGATTAAAATAACTGATGGAAAAAGCGGGCCAAACCCGCTGATTTGCCACTGCTTTTCAGAGTAAACCTATAAAAATTCATGCCAAATTCAATAATTTTGAGCAACTTTACGTAACTTTAACTTTTGGCGGCCTACAGCCCGGTTTATGCCGCAACGCGCTATTCAATTTTTTGCTGCAATTTTGCGATGCTGTAACCGATTTTTCATTTATAGACCATTAAGCTTCATCATTTGCTTGTCGCAACAGTGTGGTTAAGATAGAGCGCGCGGTACCCATGCAAAATAAGCGCAGAACATTTGAACAACTTACCTGTCCAATTTCGGGTGACTTTTACAGGATCAAGGCATGTTTAACCGGTTGAAAAAATCAGTACTGGCGGCCCTTATTCCTGCGCTGCTGCTCACGCCTGCGCTGAGTGCGCGCGCCGACATTAGCGATACGCTGCCCGATATGGGCACCACCGCCGGTGCTACGCTGTCGATTAATCAGGAATTACAGATGGGCGACTTCTATGTGCGCCAGCTGCGCGCCAGTGCGCCTCTGATAAACGACCCGCTGTTGAACCAATATATTAATGAGCTGGGTCAGCGTCTGGTGGCCCACGCCAACTCGGTACGCACGCCGTTCCACTTCTTTCTGATTCAGAACGACGAGCTGAATGCCTTCGCCTTCTTTGGCGGCAATGTGGTGCTGCATTCGTCGCTGTTTCGCTACACCGATAATGAAAGCCAGTTAGCCTCGGTGATGGCGCACGAAATTTCGCACGTTACCCAGCGCCACCTGGCGCGCGCGATGGAAGAGCAGAGACGCAATGCGCCGCTCACCTGGGTGGGCGCATTGGGATCTATTCTGTTAGCGATGGCCAGCCCACAAGCGGGTATGGCGGCATTGACCGGCACGCTGGCGGGCACGCAGCAGGGCATCATCAGCTTTACTCAGGGCAACGAACAGGAAGCCGATCGCATCGGCATTCAGGTACTGCAACGCGCCGGCTTCGATCCGCAAGCAATGCCCACTTTCCTGCAGAAGCTGGCGGATCAGAGCCGTTTCTCCTCCAAGCCGCCGGAAATTTTGCTGACGCACCCGTTACCGGATAGCCGCCTGGCCGATGCGCGTAACCGCGCCAACCAGATGCGTCCAGTGGTGGTGCAGTCGTCGCAGGATTTCTATATGGCGAAAGTGCGTTCACTCGGCATGTATTCCACCGGTCGCAATCAGCTGACCGATGATTTGCTCAACGACTATGCCAAAGGCAACGTGCGCGAGCAGCAGGCTGCGCAATACGGCAAAGCGGTGCAGTTCCTGCAGGCCAAAAGCTTTGATAGCGCCAAACGGGTGATCGCCCCGCTGCTGGCGAAGCAGCCGGATAACGTCTGGTTTCTCGATATCATGACCGATATCGACATCGGCCTGAATCAGCCGCAGCAGGCGATCACCATGCTGAGCAGTAATAAAGCCAGCAGCAGCAACCCGGTGCTGCAGTTGAACCTGGCTAACGCCTATGTTGAAGCGAAGCAACCGGCTAACGCCAGCCGCATTCTCAATCGCTACACTTTCGCGCGTCCGGACGATCTCAACGCCTGGGATTTGCTGGCGCAGGCCTCCGCAGCCCAGGGTTTACGCGATGAAGAGCTCTCCGCGCGCGCCGAAGGTTTAGCGCTTAACGGACAACTCGATCAGGCGATCTCGACGTTAAGCAGCGCCAGTGCGCAGGTGCCGCTCGGCAGCCTGAAGCAGGCGCGTTATGACGCACGCATCGATCAGTTCCGTGAACTACAGAAACGCTTCAAGGTTTATCAAAAAGGATAAGAAACATGGTGAGCATTTATCACAACCCGCGCTGCAGCAAGAGCCGTGAAACGCTGGCGCTGCTGCAGGAAAAAGGTGTTGAACCTGAAGTGGTGTTATATCTCGATACGCCGCCCGACGTGCCGACGTTGAAGCGCCTGCTACAACAGCTCGGCATGCACAGCGCGCGTGAACTAATGCGTCGCAAAGAAGATCTTTATAAAGCGTTAGCGTTGGCGAATGATGAGCTGAGCGAGGATCACCTGCTGCAGGCAATGGTAGATCATCCGAAGCTGATCGAACGTCCGATTGTGGTTAATGGCGAGCAGGCGCGCATTGGACGTCCGCCCGAAGCGGTGCTGGAGATTATTTAAAGCTCCAACGCTTCCTTAACAAAGGGAATGGTGAGTTTGCGCTGCGCGCTAATTGAGGCGCGATCGAGGCGATCCAGCGTATCAAACAGCGTACGCATCTCACGATCGAGGCGTTTCAGCAGGAAGCGCCCGACATCTTCCGGCAGCTCAAAGCCACGCAATCCGGCACGCAGCTGCATCGCCTGTAATTTGTCGTCATCCGACAGCGGCTGTAAGCGGTAAATTTGCCCCCAATCAAGGCGTGAAGCCAGATCCGGCAAGCCAAGGTTCAGCTGGCGCGGCGGTCGATCGCCGGTGATCAGCAACCGCGTTTTACCGATTTCCAGAATGCGATTGTAGAGATCAAAGATCGCCATTTCCCACTCCGGATCGCCCGCAATACATTCGATGTTATCGATGCACACCAGCGCCAGATTCTCCATCCCTTCCAGAACTTCCGGCACAAACCACGTGCGTTTATCCAGCGGCACGTAGCCCACCGCTTCACCGCGCGCCGAGAGTTCCGCGCAGGCTGCATGCAGCAGATGACTGCGGCCACCGCCTTCGCGCGACCAGAAATAGAGATAGCTGCCGTGTTGCTGTGAGAGTGCGCCTTGCAGCGCCGCCAGCAGAGACGCGTTTTCCCCCGGCCAGAAACTGGCGAAGGTTTCATCATCGGGTAAATAGAGTGGCAGTGAGAGCTGTGCCGGCGTGTTCAGAAGTACCTCAACGGATGAGCGGGCAGAAAACCGCGCAAGTTTATCACGATCTTTGTCGGAGATGAACCGGGCTTCCCTGCCCGGTTTGTCGCCTTAACTTTCGCGCTTCTCTTCCGCATCCAGCACCACTTCTTCTGGACGTAATACGCTGATTAGACGGAAGATCAGAGCCAGGCCAACACCGACGATGGTCGCCAGCGCCATGCCTTTCAGCTCGGCGGCACCAATGTGCACTTTGGCGCCGCTGACGCCGATGATCAGGATCACCGAGGTCAGGATCAGGTTTTGCGCCTTGTTGTAATCCACTTTGGATTCGATCAGCACACGAATACCCGACGCGCCGATCACCCCGTACAGCAGCAGCGACACGCCGCCCATGACCGGCACAGGAACCGCCTGAATCGCTGCCGCCAGCTTGCCAACGCATGAGAGCAGGATGGCAAAGATTGCCGCGCCGCCAATCACCCAGGTGCTGTACACGCGGGTAATCGCCATTACGCCGATGTTCTCGCCGTAAGTGGTATTTGGCGTTGAGCCGAAGAAGCCGGAGATCATGGTCGACAAACCGTTGGCGAACATGGAGCGGTGCAGGCCAGGATCGCGGATCAGATCTTTCTTCACGATATTGGCGGTGACCACTAAGTGGCCGACGTGCTCGGCAATGACCACCAGCGCGGCCGGCAGAATGGTCAGCATCGCCACCCACTCAAAACGCGGCGTATAGAAGGTTGGCAGCGCAAACCACGGTGCATTTTCCACCGCAGTCCAGTCCACAATTCCCATGCCGTAAGAGAGCGCATAGCCGACCAACACGCCGACTAAAATCGGGATGATGGCGAGGAAACCGCGGAACAGCACCGAACCAAATACCGTGACCGCCAGCGTCACCATGGAGATGATCACCGTTTTGCTGTCTGGCGAAGTACCGTCAGCAGGCAGCAAGCCAGCCATATTCGCCGCTACGCCCGCCAGTTCCAGACCGATAACCGCCACAATCGCGCCCATCGCCGCCGGAGGGAACATCACGTCAAGCCAGCCGGTACCGGCTTTTTTCACGATCAACGCCACCACGCAGAACAGGAAACCACAGAGGATAAAACCGCCGAGCGCCACCTCATAACCGAGCGGCAACAGCAGCAGCACCGGCGAAATAAAGGCAAAGCTCGAACCGAGATAAGCGGGGATTTTTCCTTTACAGATAAACAGATACAACAGCGTGCCGACGCCGTTAAACAGCAACACCGTGGCCGGGTTGATGTGAAAAAGAATTGGCACCAGCACGGTGGCGCCGAACATGGCGAACAGGTGCTGCAGGCTGAGTGGAATGGTTTGCAGCAGCGGTGGGCGTTCACTAACGCCAATAGCGCGACGAGTCATTATTATCCCCTATCCCCTATCCTCTTCATTCTTCGCGCCATGGCTGCGTTGGCTGCTCTTGTCCACCCGAATCACTTACTGAAGTAAGCTCATCGGGATGAACGCGTTTGCCGCCTTGCCCTGGCGCGAATAACTCGAGGATGACATTGTTGTGTTTTAGACAAAAAAAAGCCGACTCTCTGGCCGGCTGCTTTCTTTATTTGGTTCCGAAAATCTTGTCGCCGGCATCGCCGAGCCCGGGAATGATGTATCCCTTTTCGTTCAATCCCTGATCGACAGATGCGGTGTACAGCTCCACATCCGGATGCGCTTTTTCTAAAGCCGCAATCCCTTCTGGCGCAGCCACCAGCACCAGCACCTTGATACTGGTACAACCGGCTTTCTTCAGCAGATCGATGGTGGCAATCATCGAACCACCGGTTGCCAGCATCGGATCGACCACCAGCGCCAGGCGCTCTTCAATGTTCGATACCAGCTTCTGGAAATAGGGTACCGGCTCCAGCGTCTCTTCATCACGATACACGCCGACCACGCTGATACGCGCGCTCGGTACGTGCTCGAGCACCCCTTCCATCATGCCGAGGCCAGCACGCAGAATCGGAACAACCGTGATTTTTTTACCTTTGATCTGATCGATTTCGACCGGACCGTTCCAGCCTTCGATGGTGACGCGCTCGGTTTCCAGATCGGCGGTGGCTTCATAGGTCAGCAAGCTGCCCACTTCCGAGGCCAGCTCGCGGAAACGCTTGGTGCTGATATCATGCTCACGCATCAGGCCCAGTTTATGTTTGACCAGCGGGTGTTTGACTTCCACGATCTTCATGATTGTTCTCCCGGAATTGAGTTGAGCTAAAAAAAAATCGCCGGATTATACCGCCTTTTCGCCGCCGCGCCACATGTCATCGGTCAATGGCTTGCCTGAATCAGCTCAAGAGTAAGGATTGGCGAAAATCTGACGCTGTGCAAAGGCAGCGTGAGATGGGACTCGCAAACGTTTGCCTGCGCTGTTAGAATTGCCGCGCTTAATTTTTGCCACCAACCGCAACTCGCGTGGGGATTCCGCAGTGACCGACAAAACCTCTCTCAGCTACAAAGACGCCGGTGTTGATATCGATGCTGGTAACGATCTGGTTGACCGTATTAAAGGCGTAGTGAAAAAAACTCGCCGCCCGGAAGTGATGGGTGGATTGGGTGGATTCGGCGCGCTCTGTGCGCTGCCGCAGAAGTACCGCGAGCCTGTGCTGGTCTCCGGAACCGATGGCGTCGGCACCAAGCTGCGTCTGGCGATGGATCTCAAACGCCATGACAGCATCGGCATCGATCTGGTTGCGATGTGTGTCAACGACCTGATCGTGCAAGGTGCAGAGCCGCTGTTCTTCCTCGATTATTACGCGACCGGCAAGCTGGATGTAGACACGGCTTCCTCGGTGATCACCGGCATTGCCGAAGGCTGCTTGCAGTCTGGCTGTGCGCTGGTGGGCGGCGAAACCGCTGAAATGCCTGGCATGTACCACGGCGAAGATTACGACGTGGCCGGTTTCTGCGTCGGCGTGGTGGAAAAATCAGAAATCATCGACGGTTCGAAAGTGCAGGACGGTGACGTGCTGATCGCGCTGGGTTCCAGCGGTCCACACTCGAACGGTTACTCGCTGGTGCGCAAGATTCTTGAAGTCAGCCAGACCGATCCAGAAACCAAGCAGCTGGAAGGCAAATCATTGGCCGATCACCTGCTGGCGCCGACCCGCATCTACGTGAAAAACATCCTTAGCCTGATTGAGCAGGTTGATGTGCATGCGATTTCACATCTGACTGGCGGCGGCTTCTGGGAAAATATCCCACGCGTATTGCCAGACAATACTCAGGCCGTGCTGGAAGAGAGCAGCTGGCAGTGGCCTGCGGTATTCACCTGGATGCAGCAAGCGGGTAATGTTAGCCGCTTTGAAATGTACCGCACCTTTAACTGCGGCGTGGGCATGGTGATTGCGCTGAGCCCGGCAGACGCAGATAAAGCGGTGCAACTGATGAGTGACGCTGGCGAAAAAGCGTGGAAAATCGGTGTGATTAAAGCGTCTGATGCTGAAGAGCGTGTGGTTATCAACCCATGAAAAAACTGGTTGTACTGATCTCCGGCAACGGAAGCAATCTTCAGTCCATCCTCGACGCCTGCGCAAGCGGGCGTATTAACGGCAGCGTCGCTGCCGTTTTCAGTAATAAAGCCAGCGCCTACGGTTTGACGCGTGCGCGGGAAGCCGATGTCGCGCAGCATGCGTTAGCCGCCAGTGATTTTGCCGACCGTGCAGCCTTCGATCGCCAGCTAATGCAGGAGATTGACGCGTACGCACCGGATTTGGTGGTGTTGGCTGGCTATATGCGCATCCTCAGCAGCGCTTTTGTCGCGCACTATCACGATCGTTTGGTGAATATCCATCCGTCGCTATTGCCGAAATATCCGGGCTTGCATACCCATCGGCAGGCGCTGGAAAACGGCGATGAGGAGCATGGCACCTCGGTGCATTTTGTGACTGACGAGCTGGATGGCGGACCGATTATTTTGCAGGCGCGCGTGCCGGTGTTTGCAGGCGACAGCGAAGACGAGATCAGTGCGCGCGTGCAGCATCAGGAACACGCGATTTATCCGCTGGTGATCAGCTGGTTTGTCGATGGGCGTTTGCAGATGCGCGAGGGTAAAGCGTGGTTGGATGGTGAACCATTGCCGCCGCAGGGTTACGCCCACGACTGATTTCCCCGTCATACTTCGAGTTTCAGGAGCGTTGGCTTCACTTGCTCACCCCAGTCACTTACTGATGTAAGCTGCTGGGGATTCTCAAGCTTGCCGCCTTCCTGAAACTTGAATTATTGAGGGGAGCGGTTTCGACAAAACGTCATCAACCAAACCTTCCCGTAATGTAATCTTCGGTGCGTCGCGCTTTTGGCGAGGTGAAGATACGATCGGTTTCATCAAACTCCACCAGCTGGCCGTTGTGCATAAACGCGGTGAAATCTGACACGCGCGCCGCCTGCTGCATGTTATGCGTCACCAGCACCAGCGTGAAATGCTGCTTCAGCGTGGTCATCAACTCTTCTATCACCAAGGTTGAAATCGGATCGAGCGCCGATGTCGGCTCATCCAGCAGCAATACCTCGGGTTCAATAGCAATAGCGCGCGCAATCACCAAACGCTGCTGCTGACCGGTAGAGAGCGTTAGCGCATTCTGTCCCAGCTGATCTTTGACTTCGCCCCACAGCGCCGCGGCACGCAGCGCACGTTCGCAGGCTTCATTCAGCACGCGTCGATCGCGCACGCCCTGCAAGCGCAGGCCGTACACCACGTTTTCGTAGATCGATTTTGGGAACGGATTCGGTCGCTGAAACACCATGCCAATGCGGCGACGCAACGCGGGAAGATCCTGGTTGGCCTGCATTACCGCATACCGGTCGAGCAGAATCTCACCCTCAATGCGACAGCCATTAATCACGTCATTCATGCGATTAAAACAGCGCAGCAGCGTCGATTTTCCGCAGCCGGACGGCCCAATCAGCGCCGTGATGCGGTTTTTCGGGATCTGCAGATCAATGTTATTCAGTGCCTGGCGGTCGCCGTACCACAGCGACAGCTGATTCACGCTTAAGGCAATGTCGTAATCGGGCGTCATCAGAAAACCTTTTTAGTGCGTCATGAGCCGGTAACGCTCACGCAGCCGATGACGCAGCGCCATGGCCAGCAGATTGAGCGACAGGATGATCACCACCAGCAGCAAGGCGGTGGCGTAAACCAGCGGTCGGTCAGCATCGATGTTGGGACTTTGGAATGCCAAATCGTAGATCTGAAAACCGAGGTGCATGAATTTGCGATCGAGGTGCAGATAAGGGAACACCGCATCAACCGGCAGTTCGGGCACCATTTTCACCACGCCCACCAGCATCAGCGGCGCGGTTTCTCCCGCCGCGCGCGCCACGGCCAGAATCAGACCGGTCAGCATCGCCGGGACCGCCAGCGGCAATACCACGCGCCACAGCGTTTCTGCCTGGGTTGCGCCCAGCGCCAAGGATCCCTGACGCAGATTATCAGGAATACGTGACAATCCCTCTTCGGTGGCGACGATTACCACCGGCAGCGTCAGCAGCGCCAGCGTTAGCGCGGCCCACAGCAAGCCCGGCGTGCCAAAGGTCGGATTGGGTAAAGCGCTGGAGAAGAATAACTGATCGAGCGTACCGCCAATCAGCCAGACAAAGAAACCGAGCCCAAACACGCCGTAAACAATCGACGGCACGCCTGCCAGATTGACCACCGCGATGCGCACCAGCCGCGTCAACGCATGGCGTCCGGCGTACTCATGCAGCCACACCGCAGCAACAACGCCGAGCGGCATGACGATAATCGACATCAACAGCACCATCAGCACGGTGCCAAAAATCGCCGGAAACGCCCCGCTTTCACCACCTCCGGAGGTCGGTGAATCACTGATGAATTGCCAAATCTGACTGAAGAAGTGCAGCGTTTGGGTGGTTAATGTCATGGCATTGGGGTACCAGGCATCCACCACCTGCGCCAGCGGGATAACGTGATCCTGTCCCTGCACATCACGCAGCACCAGCGTGTCGCGCTGACTTTCGTGTTGTAGATGGGTTAACTGCTGCGCCAGCGCGTTAAAGCGGCGCTGTAGTGCGCTGCGATTAGCATCAAACTCTGACTGCACTTCGAGGTTGAAGGTGCCGTTACGCTGCTGTTCATCGGCCTGTTGCTGCAGGCTTTCCAGCTGCGCGTTGAGGCGTGCCATCTCAATACGGCGAATTTTACTCGCCTGGCGCAGCTGCTCATGCACCTGCTGCAAACGCTGATGCAGTAAGGCATCGCGGCTGTGCGCCGTCATCACTTCATTATCCTGGCGCAACTCCACCAGCCAGCCATAGGCATTGCCGCCGTTGCGGCGCTGCAGCACTAACACATCGGCAGGACGCCGGGTTTTCGCCTCGCCCTGGCTGTACAGCACACGGAAATCTGGTGCAGCAAAATCACGGTTGCCGGTTTTCACTACATAGCGCCACTGCGCGCCCTGCTGCTGCTTTTGCAGCGTTTCACCCAGCACCATCACCGCATGACCTTCCGGCGGCAGGAACTGGTATTGATCAACCGGCTGCGGCCAGAAAGCGCGAACGCCCTGCCAGCCCAGCAAGCCAATCAACAAGGTAAACGCCAGCAGGCACACCGCAACCGCCCCCGCAGTAAGCCAGCGCCAGCGATCGTTTTGTTGCATCGCCTTCATCCCTGGCCCTCATGCTGGCTGTAGCGTTGGCGTAACCGCTGACGAATCAACTCGGCAATGGTGTTGATCACCAGGGTAAACATCAGCAGCAGCAACGCGCTGAGGAACAGAATGCGATAGTGCGCGCTGCCGGCGGCGGCTTCGGGCATCTCAATCGCGATGTTAGCGGAGAGTGCACGCAGGCCAGCAAATAAACCGCCTTCGCTGACGGGCGTGTTGCCCGTCGCCATTAGCACAATCATCGTCTCGCCGACGGCGCGGCCAAAGCCAATCATCAAGGCGGCAAAAATGCCCGCCGAAGCACCCGGCAGCACGACACGCGTCAGGGTTTGCCATGGCGTAGCGCCCAATGCCAGTGAGCCCTGCCCGAGCGCGCCCGGCACGCTGAATAACGCATCTTCCGATAAGGTGAAAATCAGCGGCACCAGCGCAAAGCCCATCGCCAGCGCGGCCACCAGCAGATTACGCTGTTCATAATGCGCTAACCGCTCGCCCACGTCCGGCCAAAACAGCGTCGGCAGCCAGAGCGTGAGTAACGTCATGACTAAAAGCACTGGCAGCAGCAGAATCACTTCAAACCCTGGACGTCGCCAGTTGGCCGGCAAACGCGGACTCAGCACGCCACACAATAATAGGGTGGCGGCGAGCACCAGCGGCAATAGCAACACGCCAACCAGCGCGCTGCTGATATGCGGTGCCAGCCAGATGCCCGCGATTAAACCAATCACTACGCTCGGTAGCGCGCCCATCATCTCGATGCCAGGTTTAACCCAGCGGCGTAAACCCGGCGACATAAACCACGCGGTGTACATGGCGGCAGCCAACGCTAACGGGGTGGCGAACAGCAGCGCCAGACTGGCCGCTTTTAGCGTGCCCAGCACCAGCGGCATCAGGCTGAACTTGGCCTGATAGCTGTCACCCGCCGCGGTGGATTGCCACACCCAATCGGGCTGCGGATAGTTTTCATACCAAATCTTCTGCCACAGATTGCGCCAGGTGAAGTCCGGCCACGGATTATCCAGCGCGAACAGTTGCCATTGCCCGGCACGTTCAATAATCAGGACATCCCCACGCGGCGCGAACGCCAGCGCCTGAATGCCTGGCGCCAGCTGCCGCGTCAAAATCGCGCCCTGCTGCTTGCTGGCAAACAGTTGAACCTTGCCCTGCTCATCAAAGGTGGCAAAGACGCGGCGCTGCGATTCGGGCGTAATGCCGGCCAGTTTCTGGCTGCCATTAAAGGTATGAACCTGTTGCAGGCGCGGTCCTTTATCACCCGCAATGGCAAACCATTGATGTATGCCCTGCGCATCCTGAATCAGCAAAGTACGTCCACCGGCCAGCATATGCAGGCTTTGCGGCGGCAGGTTGAGGGTTTGGGTTTCGCGTAATTGCGCGCCTTGCGGCGTGATTTGCCAGACACGCAGCAAACGCCCGCTGCTGGTGTAGAGCAGCGTCCCATCCGGCGACAGCAGCAGATGTTCGGCCTGCTGCTGCGGCAACACGATCTGATTAACTTTTTGCTGATTTTCCAGCGTCAGCAGGCTAATACCGGCTGCGGTTTGCGCGGCGATAAGCCACTGATTGTCGCTGAGCGACGTCAGCGTCATGTTACTCACCGCACCTTGCGGTAAACGCATTGGACGATCGCCGAGCGGGAAACGCCATTCGCCGCTGCCGTTGCGGATAACCGGTTGCATTAACAGCAGCTCGCCCTGCATATTGAGCAGCACGCTGCGGTTATCGCTGCTGGTGACCGCCGCATCAGGTTTGCCGTTGAGCGCCAGCGCAGGACCCGCAGGTTGACCATCCAGCGGGATAAAGCGCGCTTCGTTGCGGCTAATGCGCCAGCCCAGATGACCGTCGCTGCCCATCGCCAGCATCGGCGCTTTATCCCACAGCTGCAGATTAGTGGTGGCATGCATGCCCGGCGCGCTAAACAGCGGTAATACCACCCAGATCAACCAGAAGAACAGCAGTAACATCAACAGTAAAATTCCCACGCCACAGGCCGTGACTATGCGGCGCACTAAATTATCAGTGGCGCGTCGACGACGGTCGCTAAAGTGGACGGGAATGCGATTTATGCTCATGCAGGCCAGGTTACCGGTGGAAACAAGTCGCTATGTTGCCCGTAGCTGATTGATAAGACAACCTTTGACGTTGGACAAGCCTGCCATACTCTCGCCATAATGGTGACGGACACTGAGCGGTACCGCATTTTTGCGTTTTTTCCGCCGGACATTCCGTCCAGCATCAGCATCTCGGAGTCAGAATGGGTCAGGATAAGCTGTATATAGAAAAAGAATTAAGCTGGTTAAGCTTCAATGAACGTGTGTTACAGGAAGCCTCGGATAAAAGTAATCCGCTGATTGAGCGCATGCGCTTTCTGGGAATCTATTCCAATAACCTCGAAGAGTTCTATAAAGTGCGCTTTGCCGATCTCAAGCGGCGAATTCTGATCAGCGAAGAGCAAGGCAAACCGACCTCTTTGCGGCATCTGTTAAAGAAAATTCAGCTGCGGGTGCAGAAATCAGATCAAGAGTTTGATGCACTCTATAACGATCTGCTGCTTGAAATGGCGCGTAATCAGATCTTCCTGATCAACGAACGCCAGCTGTCACCGAATCAGCAAGAGTGGCTGCGCTACTACTTCAAACATCAATTGCGCCAGCACGTTACGCCGATTCTGATCAACCATGACACCGACCTGATCGAATTCCTGAAAGACGATTACACCTATCTGGCGGTTGAAATCATCCGCGGCGACGATGTGCGCTACGCGCTGCTGGAGATTCCTTCGGATAAAGTGCCGCGCTTCATTAACCTGCCGGCTGAATCACCCCGTCGCCGCAAGCCAATGATTCTGCTGGATAACATTCTGCGTTATTGCCTGGATGAAATTTTCAAAGGCTTCTTCGATTACGATACGCTGAATGCCTATTCAATGAAGATGACGCGCGATGCCGAGTACGATCTGGTGACGGAGATGGAATCAAGCCTGCTGGAGCTGATGTCATCAAGCCTGAAGCAGCGTCTTAATGCCGAGCCAGTGCGCTTCGTTTATCAGCGCGATATGCCGGATGCGATGGTGGAAATGCTGCGCCATAAGCTGTCGATTTCGAACTACGATTCGATTGTGCCCGGCGGCCGTTATCATAACTTCAAAGATTTCATCGGCTTCCCGAACGTCGGTAAAAGTAATCTGGAAAACCGCCCGCTGCCGCAGATTCGCCACATTGGCTTTGATGGCTTCCGCAACGGCTTCGATGCCATACGCAATCGCGATGTGCTGCTCTATTATCCGTATCACACCTTTGAGCACGTGCTGGAGCTGCTGCGCCAGGCTTCATTTGACCCGAACGTGCTGGCAATTAAGATCAACATTTACCGCGTGGCGAAAAACTCGCGCATCATGGATGCGATGATTCACGCCGCCTATAACGGCAAGAAAGTCACGGTGGTGGTTGAGCTGCAGGCGCGCTTCGATGAAGAAGCCAACATTCGCTGGGCGAAACGCCTGACCGAAGCCGGCGTGCACGTGATCTTCTCCGCGCCGGGTCTGAAAATTCACGCCAAGCTGTTCCTGATTTCGCGCCGCGAAGGTGAAGAAGTGGTGCGTTATGCGCACATCGGCACAGGTAACTTCAATGAAAAAACCGCGCGGATTTATACTGACTATTCATTGCTGTCCGCCGATGCGCGCATCACCAATGAAGTGCGTCGCGTGTTCAACTTTATTGAGAATCCGTATCGTCCGGTCACCTTCGAGCATCTGCTGGTGTCGCCGCAGAACTCGCGCGACATGCTGTACAAGTACATTGATGCGGAAATCGCCAACGCGCAGCAAGGCAATATTGCCGGTATTACCTTGAAGATCAACAACCTGGTGGATAACGGATTGGTTGATCGGCTGTACGCGGCCTCGTCGGCTGGGGTGAAAATCAATCTGCTGGTGCGCGGCATGTGCTCACTGATTCCGGATTTACCGGGCATCAGTGAAAATATTCGCATTACCAGCATCGTTGACCGCTATCTTGAGCACGACCGCGTCTATATTTTTGAGAACGGCGGCGAGAAAAAGGTGTTCCTCTCTTCCGCGGACTGGATGACGCGTAACATTGATCACCGCATTGAAGTTGCCGTGGCGATTCTTGATCCGCGCGTGAAGCAGCGCATACTGGACATCATTGCCATTCTGTTTAGTGATACGGTGAAAGCCCGCATCGTCGATAAAGAGCTGAGTAACCGTTATGTGCCGCGCGGCAACCGTAAAAAGGTGCGTTCGCAGCTGGCCATTTACGACTACATCAAGAAACTGGAACAACCCGAATAACGCCTATGCCAATCTCACATAAAAGTACGCCGAAACCTCAAGAGTTCGCGGCAATCGACCTCGGCTCGAACAGCTTCCATATGGTCATTGCCCGCGTGGTGGATGGCGCTTTGCAAGTGCTGGGACGCCTGAAACAGCGCGTGCATCTGGCTGATGGCCTGGATGCACACAATCGCCTGAGCGAAGAGGCGATTGAGCGCGGTCTGAGTTGTCTGGCGTTGTTCGCGGAACGTTTGCAGGGCTTTAGTCCCGCGAACGTCACCATCGTCGGCACCCACACGCTACGTATCGCCAGCAACGCGGAAGAGTTCTTGCAGCGCGCGGCCGAAGTGATTCCCTATCCCATCGAAGTGATTTCCGGCAACGAAGAAGCGCGTTTAATCTTCATGGGCGTGGAGCATACGCAGCCGGAGAAAGGTCGCAAGCTGGTGATTGATATCGGCGGCGGATCAACCGAACTGGTGATTGGTGAAGACTTTGAGCCGCAGCTGGTGGAGAGCCGTCGCATGGGTTGCGTCAGCTTCGCCAATCTCTTTTTCCCGAAAGGGGAAATCTCGTCGGAAAACTTCCGCCGTGCGCGCCTCTCAGCTGCGCAGAAGCTGGAAACCATGGCGTGGCAATATCGTCTGCACGGTTGGCAATATGCGCTGGGTGCATCGGGCTCCATCAAAGCGGCCTGTGAAGTGCTGCTGGCGATGGGCGAAAAAGAGAAGCTGATCACGCCAGAAACGCTGGAGTTACTGACCAGCGAAGTGCTGAAGCATAAATCCTTTAATGCGCTGAGCCTGCCGGGCTTGTCGGAAGAGCGTAAAGCGGTGTTTGTACCGGGCTTAGCGATTTTGTGTGGCGTGTTTGATGCGCTCGCGATTCGTGAGCTGCGTCTTTCTGACGGCGCACTGCGCGAAGGCGTGCTGTATGAGATGGAAGGTCGTTTCCGCCATCAGGACATTCGCAGCCGCACTGCGCAGAGCCTGGCCAATCATTACGCCATTGATAGCGATCAGGCGCGGCGCGTGCTGGAGACTACCGAGCAGCTCTATTTACAGTGGCAGGAGCAGAATCCGAAGCAGGCTAATCCGCAACTCTCGGCGCTGCTGAAATGGGCGGCGCTGCTGCACGAAGTGGGATTGACCATCAATCACAGCGGCATGCAACGTCACTCGGCGTATATCCTGCAGAACTCCAATATGCCGGGCTTTAATCAGGATCAACAGATGCTGTTGGCCACGCTGGTACGTTATCACCGTAAAGCGGTGAAGCAGGATGAGATGCCACGTTTCACCTTGTTCAAAAAGAAACAGTTTCTGCCGATGGTGTTCCTGCTGCGTCTCGGCACGCTGCTGAATAATCAGCGCCAGGCAACCACCAAACCGGATTCGCTCAAGTTAAGCACCGACGATGGTCACTGGACGTTGACCTTCCCGGCGGGCTTCCTGAGCCAAAACACGCTGGTGCAGTTGGATCTGGAGCGCGAGCAAGCTTACTGGAATGATGTCACCGGTTGGAAACTGATGCTGGAAGAGGAGTAAAGCGGGCTGCTGGCCCGTTGTATGGTTATGACAACACGCCCCGATAACTATTTTGCTGAAAAGTACGGTCTGACACCGACCCATTCTGAAGTCCTGGCGGCCCTTCCCCACCTTGAAGTGGGGAAAGCGCTGGATTTGGGATGTGGTCAGGGCCGCAATAGCCTGTTTCTCAATCAGCATGGCTTTGAGGTCACAGCATGGGACAGCAATCCGGCCAGTCTCGAACGCCTGAACAGCATCATTGCAGAAGAGAATCTGCAAAATATTCACACCGAGTTGTGCGATCTCAATAGCGTACGCTTTAACGGCGCCTACCAGTTTGTGTTCTCAACGGTGGTGATGATGTTCCTGCAACCTGACACCATCCCGCAGCTGATTGCTGATATGCAG
This sequence comes from Pantoea sp. GM01, assembly GCF_000282675.1. Classification (NCBI taxonomy): domain Bacteria; kingdom Pseudomonadati; phylum Pseudomonadota; class Gammaproteobacteria; order Enterobacterales; family Erwiniaceae; genus Pantoea; species Pantoea sp. GM01. The sequence continues at coordinate 30,875 of NZ_AKIU01000001.1, forward strand.
GCCAGCACGCGCAAATATGGCTACAACCTGATTGTGGCGGCGATGAATACCGCTGATTATCCCAATACGCAGAACTTCCCTTTTGCTTTTAAATCCGGTGAGTTAAGCCACTATTACCGCAACTGGCATATTGTGAAGTACAACGAAGATATCGGTGAACTGCACCGCCGTGACGAAAACGGTAATCGCATCAAATACCGTTTTGCCACGCTGCTGGCGCAGAAAGCCAGCTACTGATGTAACGGCCGCCCTGTGCGGCCGTTATTGTCTGATGTCGATCAATACCTTGAACCTTTCCTGCTCATTTTTCACACAGCGATTGCTTTAGCGATCTAAGTGTGACTAAATATTGCCTCCGCCCAATCGGGTAATTATAGGAACCACCCCGCGTGAACAGCGCCATTTCTGCACGAAGACGTCCCAAAACCAGCACCATGAGCCGCATTATTTTGCTGATCAGTTTCTTTATTTTGGTTGGCCGTCTGATTTTCATCATTCCCGGTGCTATTGAGCATCATCAGCAAAAGCAAGTCATCTCTGAACCGGTCACGCTGAGCACCAGCGATTCGCGCTAACGCATCTGCGGGTCCTTGTCGCTGCGACACATTATCCTTTGAGACAATGCTGCTTTTTACGCTCTGTTACCCGCAACGCGCTACACTGTGAGCTGACTTTACAGACACAAGGAACGCGTTATGTCTGCTTCGCATTCACAAAAATTAGCTGAAACTCGCCACCACATTCTTAATCTGCTGCTTAACGAGCATGATCTCGTTGATGTCCTGCTGGATAAATCTGTCGATCTTAATGCTGCCGAGCTGCGCGATATTACCGACTGGCGCCATGAATTAGAGAGCGAACTCCAGCAGTTACATGCGGCGGATTTAGCCGACATCCTCGAAGCCTTGCCAGAAGAAGAGCGTCAGGCGCTGTGGCGTTTAGTGCCCACCGCACAGCGCGGTCACGTGTTGGTTGAGGCTTCGGAAACCGTTTGGGCTAGCCTGACGGAAGAAATGTCTGATCGCGATATTCTGCATGCTATTGAGCCGCTGGATATCGACGATCAGGTATATCTGGCGCGTTACTTGCCGCGCGATTTAACCGGACGTCTGCTCACTACGCTGGAACCCGGTCTGCGCGCGCGATTGATGAGCGTGATCGAACTGGATCGCGATCGCGTCGGACAGATCATGGATTTCAACATCCTGACGGTGCGCTCGGACGTTACCTTAGCCACGGTGCAACGCTATCTGCGTAAAGGCAAAAAAATGCCAGACGGCACCGATAAGATCTTTATCACTGATGAGCAAAATCAACTGCTGGGTGAGTTGACCCTCACCGATATTCTGCTGAACAAACCGAAGATATTAGTGGCCGAGGTGATGAATTCGCATCCCACCACCTTTCAACTCAACGATAAAGCGGAGGACGCCGCCAGCGCGTTTGAACGTTATAACCTGATCTCCGCCGCGGTAACCGATGCACAAGGCAAGCTGATTGGCCGTATCACCATTGAAGACGTGGTCGATTTGGTGAATGAAGAGAACGAAAGCAATATCCGTAAAATGGGCGGTATCAGCCAGGGCGAAGACGTGTTTGCCCCGGTGCGCAAAGCGGTTGGCAAACGCTGGGCGTGGCTGGCAGTAAATCTGTGTACCGCTTTCGTTGCGTCGCGCGTGATAGGTCTGTTTGAAGCGACGATTTCACAGCTGGTTGCACTGGCAGCGCTGATGCCAATCGTTGCAGGCATCGGCGGCAATACCGGTAACCAAACCATCACTATGATCGTGCGTGCATTAGCGCTGCATCAGGTTGAACCGGGTAACTTCTCGTTTCTGATTATGCGTGAACTCGGCGTGGCGATAATTAACGGCCTATTCTGGGGCGGCATTATGGGCGGCGTCACCTGGCTGATGTACGACAACCTGCAACTGGGCGGCGTGATGATGCTAGCGATGGTGCTGAATCTGCTGCTCGCGGCTCTGATGGGCGTGCTGATTCCGTTAATCATGACCAAAATGAAACGCGATCCCGCCGTTGGCTCTAGCGTACTGATCACCGCGATCACCGATACCGGTGGATTCTTTATCTTCCTCGGTCTGGCGACCCTATTTTTGCTGCATCACTAAGGCACAAAATCAAGCGCACAGTCAGTGAAGTACATATAAACTCTGTAAATATCACTGACCTGATGGAGAAAAAGCATGTTTAAGGTGGATGATTTTGTACAGTCGAAGACCGGTGGCCCGAAGATGCAGGTGCTGCGCGTGGAAGGCGATATGCTATGGTGTGCTCGCGTTGACGATCACATCAAACGAGAAATTGAAGTCCGAGCCGATACCGTGAATCTGTATCACGAAGACGGCGATTTCGGCGTCTGCTAAAAAAATGGCCCCATTTCGGGGCCATTTTTACGGATTGTCGCGCTGAACATTATTCTGCCCGATGCCACCGATAAATGGCAGACGCAGCCTGAATGGGGTGAAATCCAGTCCCATATTCAGACCCAGCACATTCACCTCTAATCCCTCTTCCGCTCCCACCGTTACGCCAAGCACACCGAGTACAGAGAGCTGTACGCCGCGTCCTGAAGGCGGTAACCCCACCGGATTCAGCAGTGAGCGATAATCCTTGCCGAGCGCATTGGCTGGCAGATCCAGTTTCAGTGCGGGCACTTCACGGCCAATATGCGCCATAAAGGTATTGCTGTTGGGCCCCGGCCAGGCGTGATAGGTAGTTGGCCATGGATACGATTTAATCGCCGCTTCGATCTGCGGAATCATCGCCTGTGCCGCGCTGCCGCGATGATCTACCAGCAGACGTGGCCTGGCACCGTACCAATAGCCATCCGGCAGATTACTGTTACGCCGCACTTTATCGCCGCTGCCCCAGCTGATGACTTCATAGCGATTGTAGTGGGTCTCCCCGGCGCGCTTGAAGATAATCCACGGATGCACCGCCACTGCGCCTTTCCAGCCATACGTTGGCGCGGCATAGACCTGTACGATAGCTTCGGATGCGTAACGCTGGGGATCGGGTGCGATACCGGCAGAATCGCGTCGGGCGGACGCCCAGCCGCCGCGTTCCGACGTTAACTCACCACCACGCGTTGCCTGCGCCAGACTGGCGCCTAATGAGAGCATGATGATGCATAGAAAAGAGATCAGTACGGCTTTGAAAGGCAACATCGACGGCATCCTGATGAGTAAAAATCACTCACTATATTGCAACGAAAGGGGCGAGTTTGTATTCACGAACTATGCTGTAAATTCGCCCCAAACTAAGATGCATTTTTCGCATAATCTTTTGCAGGGTTATTTTATCATGGTGAATTTTTCGATAAATAATTATTAAAACAAGATCATTATACTTAGCCTAAATATCTATGCCTAATACCGCTACACTTTTGCCAAACCATGTTTCCCTCCCGGGAATAGACTGACTTTTTCATAAAGTGGTGAACCTTTCTCAGTAACTGCCACATTGAACGGCACTGGTGATTACGCGATATCGCGTCGTGAAGTGCCTGCCAAAACCGCTCAACGTGGTTCACCAATTGCGAGTAAACCGGCTCATAAATCCCCCTAAACTGCGTATTGGCTTTCAGCCAGCACTGGACTTCATGACTTTTGTGAATAATGTAATTATCTACGATAAGCGTGATGGTTTCTTGCCCGTCGGCATGTCGATTTAACATGCCTTAACAGGCTGATAAATAACGATTAACTTTTGCTGTTGCCACTAACATAGCTGACTTTACCCGTTCCGCTGTGCAGTGCTCCGGCTAGATAATACTTTTTATTCTGCCCCTGCGTTACCACGCATTATTATCGTCCACGCAACTGCCAGTCTGCACAGATTTTGGGATTGAGGTGGATAGCCACTTCGTCTTCGTAAAATACCGGATGTTCTGTGCTGCATTCGTCCAGCGCAGTGCGGATGAACGCCATCTTTTCATCTTTATTCCGGTCACTTACTCGCAGCGTTGGCACTGCCCTGCGCCACACAAGCCCGGCAGCAGGCAGCCAGCGACGAACAGTTCCAACATGTAACTGATATCCAGTTATCTCATTTATTATTATTTACAGCAGTTGTGTACTCCAATTTGAACGCTATAGCCAAAATCGCCGGGAGAATGCTTTATCAGTTCACGTAACAGTGTGCAAATGCTCAAACGGCCAGCGACAGGAACACCCTGCGGGTAAGGGTTTCAGGCCTTCGACACCTGACAGCGTAAACCCCTAATCCAGCAATCGATGGATGAACGTGCGCAGCAAAGCATTCTGGTAACACCGCTGACAGAGTCTCCCAGTCCAAAATCAGCATGGCAGTGAGTCTGCGGGCATGATTTTTTTATCGCACGTTTTATGGATATTTTTCTGCATAAGGCGTCGTTCGATACGGGATATTGGTGCTTTGATGGGCATAGCTCAGTCCGGTTGGTGATCTGTTTTGATTTGGCGATTGATCAGATTGCATAATCCGGGCTGAGTTCCCTTTAAATGTTCTACTATTCGGCGAAGCTATTTAAATATAAAATTTATGGATGACTTTTTGATCCCTCCTCACTTAGACATGATGTAAGGTTAATGATGGTATCAAAAGCAAAACGTGAAACTTATCTTTTTTATTGTTACAATCAATTATTGAAAAAATACACATCCAATAGTTATGCCTTTCTCATCGCAAAACACCTTACAAACACAGCTCATTAAGAAATAAAAAATCATTACACATGTGTAATAACTTCAACCATCACAGCCCAATAGATAAAAATATTAAAACCATATTAAATTAAAAAACCATTAAAACGCCCAGTAAGAAAATAACACACAATAACTACACTAAAATGTTATTTTAAACACAAACCATTAGAAGTGGAGAAGCTCAGGAAAAGAAGAGCTGCTTAAACAGTATATTTTCACTCAAAATCCACACATTCAGTAAAGTATCGCACATCAATATAATAACACACCTTACTTTTCTTCAATTAAGATTAATTTATAAACATAATACTTTCACCTTTTGAAAATTAATAACTGTACAAATAAATTTTGTATTAGCATGCGATAACGGCTATAATTCCATAATTGCTAAAAATCACTCCCCATATAACTTTCTAATAGTAAAATAATTTTACATCTTGATGAGAGGCTACGATAATGAACTACCACATTAACATAAATACTACAAAGGATTACCTAAGACGTCCAATCGAAAGATTACTTGTTGTTTCTGAGAACCAAGAGCTTTCACTTTATTTAAAAAATGAGCTTGGGAAAATAGTCTTTGAGCATCCTTTGAAAGTTGACTTCTGCTATACTTCTTTTAATTCGAGCCCTCAACAGATGATTGAAATTGGTGCAAAGAAAGTAAATGTTAAGGATGAAAAAACAATTGAATCAATAATTCAAAACTATGATATGGTTTTTAGTCTGCATTGCAAACAAATATTCCCGAACCGACTTGTGGAGAATGTATGTTGCATTAATTTCCACCCGGGACTAAACCCTTATAATAGAGGCTGGTATCCCCAAGCCTTTTCCATTATCAATGGCTTACCTATTGGTTCAACCATTCACTTAATGGATGCAGAAGTAGATCATGGCGAAATTATCTCGCAGAAAGAAGTTGAAATAGATATCTCAGACACCTCGTTAGAAGTTTATAGAAAAGTAATAGAAACAGAGAAGAAACTTATACAAGAAAATATATATAACATCATTGAAAATAAATTTATCACAACAAAACCAAAAAAAGATGGAAACTATAACGGAATCAAAGATTACAATAAACTATGTGAGCTAAATTTAACATCAGAAGGTTCACTTGGTGAACACTTGAAATTATTGCGCGCAACCACCCACGGAAGTTTTAAAAATGCTTATTTCATTGATAACGGAAAGAAATATTATGTTAAAATTGTTATAGAAGAAGATCAATGAAATCCATTTCATAACATCATAAATACTGGATATAGCGAAGTCGTTCTCTGAGCAGTAGCTACTTTGTTACATCCAGTAAATAATTAACACTCTCCAAAAAAAGCATAAAAACGCCATAGGTCACTTATTTAATCAACCCCGCATTATTAATCATTAAGACCAAACACCTTCTATTTTAAAACCCTCAGATAACATCAAATATAAAATATAACCCACAAAACCAACTCCAAAAATATTTATGCTTTCCTAACACTCACCACTGCCATAATTATCTTGACCTCTATTTCACCAAAATATGGATGTAAATATTTTTTTATTTTCATTGCATACCTTTAACACTAGAGTTGACTAAAACTTCGGGTTTATAAAATATATATAATTTAATCAACATGAATAAATATAAAAAAACCGCATTTATGGTGCTGCGCTCCAAAAATTGAACACCCAACTGATTAAGGTGCAGTTTTTATGAGCAGTCCCAAATTCTCACTTGAGCTACGGCTTACCGCCGTGGGGCATTATCTTTTAGTAAGACGGTTTTCGCGAAGCTGCCGCGTATTTTGGCATCGGGCACACGGCTCTAAGCAGGTGGGTGACAGCTCACAAACTTAATGGTCTCGATGGACTGACCTGGAAGACCGTCCAATACTCACCCGAGTTCATACTCAGCGATGTTATGGCAGTTTTCATTGACCAACTTTCCCTTCGTGAAGCTGCGGCCAAATTCAATCTCTCCAGTGAAAGCACTGTTCATTAGTGCGTTAAAAACTACCAATTAGCGGTTGCAGATGCTTTTCTCGACCGGACATCAGTAAGACAACCTTTGAAAGTGACATTAATCCGCAACCAACCACTGCCGTTATTCCAGCTGAACAAATGACATAAGAGCAGAAACTGGCTGAAATTCTTCTCCATGTGTAGGTAGAGTGTCTAAAAAAACTCAATGCCTCAGCTCCGTAAAAAATCGGCAAAAGCGCAGAAAATCTCTGATCTGAGGCAAAAGCACGACCTGAGTGATCTGCTCCGGGCGGCAGGAGTGGCGCGGAGTACGTTTCATTACAGCGAAAAAGTCATGAGGCGTGCGGGAAAATATCAGAATATTCAGGAAAAAATTATTGCGATTATCGCTGTCATAAAGCCGGTATGGTTATCCCCGCATCACCTTGCTCTCAGACGCTGTGGTTTTCTAATTAATCGAAAAACTGTTCCGCAGCTGATGGGGGAAAGGTCCCCGACGGCGGCAATCCGCGTAAAAAATATCGCTCCTGGTAAGACTTGGTAGGAACTGTTGCACCCAATATACTCTACCGCAACTATTGCGCCGACAAGCCAAACGAGAAGTGAGTAACAGATGTCACTGAGTTAACTTTATTTGTCTCTTGACACTGCAGGGCGTATTCAACGGAGAGGACATCTCTTACAACCTGTTTGAAAGGCTAGTGATGGGTGTCATGTAAATAGCATGCTGGTAAAGGCTTTACTGAGGCTGGGTGTTGGTGAAAAACGATTACTTCACTCAGACCACGGATGGCAATATCAGATGTCTGCCTATCAGGAAAAGTTGAGAACTCAGGGCGTGGTAAAGCATGTCGAAAAAAGGGAATTGCCTGGATTAGGCGATGGCTGAAAGTTTTTTAGGCACGTTTAAAACAGAGTGTCTTTATCTTAGTAAATACAAAAATATCAAATAGATAAGGCTGGGCGTTGACGAATTTACCCATTATTACAACCATGAACCTATCAGTCCGAGACTGAAAGGCCAGAGTCCGATGGTGTACCGAACTCTGGCCTTGAAAGCCGCTTAACATGTACTATCCAACTTTATGGGGGAATTACATTAAGCGGGCTTCGTTTTTACGCATGACTCAGAGTCGGATTTATTCCCACTCAATCGTCGCAGGTGGTTTACCCGAAATATCATAAACCACGCGGGAAATGCCGTTCACTTCGTTGATGATGCGGTTGGAGACGCGGCCGAGGAAATCGTACGGCAGGTGCGCCCAATGTGCGGTCATGAAGTCGATGGTTTCTACTGCACGCAGTGAAACCACCCAATCGTATTTACGACCGTCGCCCATCACGCCGACAGAACGCACCGGCAGGAATACGGTGAATGCCTGGCTGACTTTGTTGTACAGGTCGGCTTTATGCAGCTCTTCAATGAAGATAGCATCGGCACGGCGCAGCAGATCGCAATACTCTTTCTTCACTTCGCCCAGCACGCGTACGCCCAAACCTGGACCCGGGAACGGGTGTCGATACAGCATGTCGTACGGCAGGCCGAGTTCCAGACCAATTTTGCGCACTTCATCTTTGAACAGCTCTTTCAGCGGCTCAACCAGGCCCATCTTCATCTCTTTTGGCAAACCGCCCACGTTATGGTGCGATTTGATCACGTGCGCTTTGCCGGTCGCAGAAGCGGCAGATTCGATCACGTCAGGATAGATGGTGCCCTGCGCCAGCCACTTCACGTCTTCCAGACGCAGTGCTTGCTCGTCGAATACTTCTACGAACACGCGGCCGATGATTTTACGCTTGGCTTCAGGATCGTTCTCGCCCGCCAACGCATCAAGGAAACGCGCTTCAGCCGCAACGTGTACGATGTTCAGGCCGAAGTGGTCGCCGAACATGTCCAGTACCTGCTCAGCTTCATTCAGACGCAGCAGACCGTTATCGACGAACACGCAGGTCAGGCGATCGCCGATGGCGCGGTGCAGCAGCATCGCGGTCACGGAAGAGTCGACGCCGCCAGACAGGCCGAGGATAACTTTATCGTTGCCAACCTGCTGACGAATACGCTCAACCGCGTCTTCGATGATTTTGGCTGGCGTCCACAGCGCTTCACAGCCGCAGATGTCACGAATAAAACGCTCCAGCATACGCAGCCCCTGACGCGTGTGCGTCACTTCCGGGTGGAACTGCACGCCGTAGAATTTCTTCTCTTCGTTAGCCATGATGGCGAACGGACAGGTTTCAGTGCTGGCAACGGTTTCAAAACCGGCTGGGATGGCGGTGACTTTGTCGCCGTGGCTCATCCATACGTCCAGCAGCGGTTTTCCTGCTGCGCTAATCGCATCTTCGATGTCACGCACCAGCGCGCTCTGGGTCAGCACTTCTACCTGCGCATAACCAAACTCACGCTCGTTGGAGCCTTCAACCTTGCCACCCAGCTGCATCGCCATGGTCTGCATGCCATAGCAGACGCCCAGTACCGGCACACCGGCGTTGAACACATATTCCGGCGCACGTGGGCTGTTCTGCTCGGTGGTGCTTTCCGGACCGCCAGAGAGGATGATGCCGTTCGGGTTGAACTGGCGAATTTGCTCTTCGGTGACATCCCACGCCCAGAGTTCGCAGTAGACGCCCAGCTCACGCACGCGGCGCGCCACCAGCTGCGTATACTGAGAACCAAAATCGAGGATCAAAATACGATGTTTATGAATATTTTCAGTCGTCATTGAGGCGTTTCCATTGGGATGGACTTAATAATAAAAGCGCCCGGCTGGTGCCGGGCGCTAAATTTTACGGGATTATGAACCCATGCGGTAGTTTGGTGACTCTTTGGTGATGGTCACGTCATGCACGTGGCTTTCGTTGATGCCCGCGCCGCTGATGCGCACGAACTCCGCTTTGGTGCGCAGATCGTCGATGGTGCCGCAACCGGTCAAGCCCATGCAAGAGCGCAGGCCACCCATCTGCTGGTGCACGATCTCTTTCAGGCGGCCTTTATAAGCAACGCGACCTTCAATACCTTCCGGTACCAGTTTGTCAGCGGCGTTATCGCTCTGGAAGTAACGGTCTGAAGAGCCTTTGGACATCGCGCCCAGTGAACCCATTCCGCGATAAGACTTGAACGAACGGCCCTGATATAGCTCGATTTCGCCCGGAGACTCTTCGGTGCCGGCCAGCATTGAACCGACCATCACTGCTGCTGCACCTGCGGCGATCGCTTTAGCGATGTCGCCAGAGAAGCGGATACCGCCGTCAGCGATAACCGGAATCCCGGTGCCTTCCAGCGCAGTAACCGCGTCAGAAACCGCAGTAATTTGTGGCACGCCGACACCGGTAACGATACGCGTGGTACAGATTGAACCAGGACCGATACCGACTTTCACCGCGCTCACACCCGCTTCAGCCAGCGCCAATGCACCTGCGCCGGTCGCCACGTTGCCGCCGATGATTTCCAGGTTCGGGTATTTTGCACGGGTTTCACGGATACGCTGCAGCACGCCTTCTGAGTGGCCGTGTGATGAGTCAATCAGCAGCACGTCAACACCGGCAGCAACCAGCGCATCAACGCGCTCTTCGTTGCCTGCACCCGCACCAACCGCTGCGCCGACGCGCAGGCGACCTTCCGCATCTTTACAGGCGTTAGGTTTACGTTCGGCTTTCTGGAAATCTTTAACGGTAATCATGCCCAGCAGGTGGAAGCTGTCATCCACAACCAGCGCTTTCTCAACACGCTTTTCGTGCATTTTGTGCAGCACCACTTCACGCGCTTCGCCTTCCTTAACGGTAACCAGACGCTCTTTCGGTGTCATCACCGCAGAAACCGGCAGCGTCAGGTCAGTGACAAAACGCACGTCACGACCGGTGATGATCCCCACTAGCTCGTTCTCGGTGTTCACCACAGGATAGCCAGCAAAACCGTTACGTTCGGTCAGCTCTTTTACCGCCGCCAGCGCGGTGGTTGGCAGCACGGTTTGTGGATCGGTAACGACGCCACTTTCGTGTTTTTTCACCTTACGAACTTCATCCGCCTGGCGCTCAATTGACATGTTTTTATGGATAAAGCCCAAACCCCCTTCCTGCGCCAGCGCAATAGCCAGACCCGCTTCAGTTACGGTGTCCATTGCAGCGGAGAGCATTGGGATGTTCAGACGAATGTTTTTTGTCAGTTGCGTGCTGAGATCAGCGGTGTTGGGTAAGACAGTGGAGTGAGCGGGAACGAGCAGAACGTCGTCAAATGTGAGGGCTTCTTTCGCGATTCTTAACATTGCAATATCTCCACCTGGGGGCGATTAAAACAGATAAAATATTGCCGCGGCATTATACAGGCCGAAACCGATTGCCTCCAGTGTTTTTTCAGAAAAAGTCTTGATCCTCCGGGTGAGCAATGTAGTATCGGTTGATTAACCCTCTGATTTAAAATTTGATCTACATCACATGTCGCTACCGCCAACCGCCAATATTTTTACTGTCAGCCGCCTGAACACCACGGTGCGCCAACTGCTGGAAAATGAGATGGGCCTGGTATGGCTCAGCGCTGAGATCTCGAATTTTACCCAGCCCTCTTCCGGCCATTGGTACTTCACGTTGAAGGATGATGGTGCGCAAGTACGCTGCGCGATGTTCCGCAATAGCAATCGTCGCGTCACCTTCCGTCCTCAGCATGGTCAGCAAGTTTTAGTACGCGCCAGTATCACGCTGTATGAGCCGCGTGGCGATTATCAGCTGATTATCGAAAGCATGCATCCGGCGGGCGAAGGCTTGCTGCAGCAGCAGTTCGAACAGCTGAAAGCGCGTTTAGCCGCAGAGGGCTTGTTCGATCAGCAGTTCAAACAGCCGCTGCCGGATCCGGCGCGTCAGGTGGGCGTGATTACCTCCGCCACCGGCGCGGCGCTGCACGACGTGCTGCGCGTGCTGCATCGACGCGATCCGTCATTGCCGGTGATCATCTATCCTACGGCGGTGCAAGGCGTGGATGCGCCCGCTGGCATTGTGCGAGCCATCGAGTTGGCCAACCAGCGTGAAGAGTGTGACGTGCTGATTGTTGGCCGTGGCGGCGGTTCGCTGGAAGATTTGTGGAGCTTCAATGACGAACGCGTGGCACGGGCGATTTTTGCCAGCCGCCTGCCAATCGTCAGCGCCGTTGGCCATGAAACCGATGTCACCATCGCCGACTTCGTTGCGGATTTACGTGCGCCAACGCCTTCTGCGGCGGCTGAGCTGGTGAGCCGTAATCAGCTGGAACTGGTGCGCCGTTTGCAGTCGCAGCAGCAGCGCATGGAGATGGCGATGGATTTTTATCTGGCACAGCAGCAGCGTCGCTTTACCCGCATCCAGCACCGATTACAGCAGCAGCATCCGCAGCTGCGTCTGGCACGTCAACAAACCGCACTGTTTCAGCTGCAGCGCCGTCTTGGCGAAGCGATGGATCAGCGTATGCGCGTAGCGAATCGTCAGCAGGATCGCCTGCTGCAGCGTCTCAACGCACAGCAACCGCAGGGACGGATTCTGCGCGCTCAGCAGCAGCTCCAGCAGTGGCACTATCGTCTGCAACAGGGCATGGAAAAACAGCTTAATCACAATCGTCAGCGCTTTGGCACATTAGCCGCACAGTTGGAAGGCGTAAGCCCTTTGGCGACGCTGGCGCGTGGATTCAGCGTCACCACCGATACGCAAGGTCAGGTGGTGAAGAGAACTCAGCAGCTCAGCAAAGGTGATTTGCTGCGTACCCGACTGGATGATGGCTGGGTGGAAAGTCAGGTTACCGCGCTTGAACCGCAGAAATCCCGGGGCCGTAAAGCGCGTTGATAGGATGAAAACTATACTTTTGACATAATCATTTATGATCAGGAGTTAGTATGCCTTTTAGCGTTATTCCTCCCTACATGCTGCGCAATATCATTGATAACTGCACCGGTGCGCAGCAAGACTATGCGCGCCGCACTCTCACCCACGTGCAACACTTGATGGAGAAACACAGCCATCAAGCCACCAGCGCCGCCATTGCCAAACCAGGCACCGTTCAGCGCGCAATCTACGACGCCGAAGGCACGCAAAATCTCCCCGGCACGTTAATCCGCACGGAAGGCCAGCCGAAAAATGACGATGTCGCCGCCCAGGAAGCCTGGGATTATCTCGGCATTACCTACGATTTCTTTTGGCAAATCTACCAACGTAATTCGCTCGACAACAAAGGCCTCAAACTCGATGGCACCGTGCATTACGGCAAGGAGTACCAGAATGCCTTTTGGAACGGCCAGCAGATGGTATTTGGCGATGGTGATGGCCAGATATTTAATCGCTTCACCATCGCACTCGATGTGGTGGCGCACGAACTGACGCATGGCGTAACGGAAACCGAAGCCGGGCTGATTTACTTCCAGCAGGCAGGCGCGCTGAACGAATCAATGTCGGATGTTTTTGGCTCACTGGTGAAGCAGTTTCATCTTAAGCAGAGCGCCGATCAGGCTGACTGGATCATCGGCGAGGGTTTACTGGCGGGTGGGATTAATGGCCGCGGGTTGCGCTCAATGTCGTCACCCGGCACCGCCTACGACGATCCGGTGCTGGGAAAAGATCCGCAACCCGCCAATATGGATCACTACATTGAGACGCGGGACGATAACGGCGGCGTGCATCTTAATTCTGGCATTCCCAATCGCGCATTTTATCTCGCGGCTAAAGCGCTGGGCGGCTTTGCCTGGGAAATCGCGGGCCAGGCGTGGTACGACACGTTATGCGATAAAACGCTGCCGCAGGATGCCGATTTCAGCACCTTTGCCCGCTTCACCGTGCAGCACGCCAAACAACGATTTAACACTTCAGTGGCGGAGAGCATTCAATCCGCCTGGCAGCAGGTGGGCGTAACGTGGACATCCAACTGACCGATGACGCTGTCATTAAACTGGCGCGTGAAGGCGGTATCGCCTTTATCCCTAAGCTACGCGGAGAACGACGCTTTGCCTTGTCAGAGCTGCCAGAACCGCAAAAACAGCGGGTTTGTGAAGTACTAGAACAGGCCATGCCCCTTGGCGAACCGGAAGATCAGGCGGCAAATATCGGTCGTGGCGATCAGCGCTATTACCGTATTCAAATCACCTACGCTACCCACCGCGAGGCGGGAACTTTGGTGCTGTTAATTCCTGAGCAACTCGCGCCACCTGAGTTGCAATCTCTCTGGCGCGACGGGGAATAGGTTATAAGAGATCTCTCAAGGAAAGTCATAACTGATTGACTATACTCATTATGTGGCTAGCTAGTCCACGTCGAAGAAAACACCCTTAGATGAGGTCTCTGCTATGACACAAAAAAAGCAACGAGGTGGTGCCGGGAACTTTGCAGAGGACCCGGAGCGCGCCAGGGAAGCAGGTAGCGCTGGCGGCAAAGTCAGCGGGGGTAATTTCAGAAACGATCCTGAAAGAGCCAGGGAAGCTGGAAGAAAAGGAGGTCAAAAAAGCCGCCGCCCTTCCAAGCAGCAGTGAATAAGGTACCTTGAGGGATAAAGTGCGCTAAGGATGGTAAAAAAAAGGCCGACATCATGATGTCGGCCTTTCTCATTAGGGCACTTACTTGCTGTCTGGCAGCGCGTAAGCAATCACGTAATCACCACGGTCTGGTGACTGACGTGCGCCGCCCGCAGAGATCAGGATGTACTGTTTGCCAGTTTTCGGCGATACATAGCTGATTGGACCGCCCTGGCTGCCGACTGGCAGACGTGCTTTCCACACTTCTTTACCGGTTGAGCTATCGAACGCGCGCAGATAGTAATCTTGCGTTCCGGCGATGAACACCAGGCCGCCCTGCGTCGCCAGCGTACCGCCCAAGGTCGGCATACCAATTGGCATTTTCGCGCGCATTTTGATACCAAACGGACCGGTATCCTGCACGGTACCCACTGGCACCTGCCAAACGATTTGGCGGGTTTTCATATCAATCGCCGACAGCGTACCGAACGGCGGTGCCTGGCACGGAATGCCCAGTGGCGACATGAAGCGGTTTTTGTTTACCGCGTACGGTGTGCCTTTCAGCGGAACCGCACCCATGCCGGTGTTGATCGCTTCACCACCATTGCTGGCCGCAGTTTTGCTGGTGTCTTGCGGCACCATCTGTACCCACAGACCCAGACGCATGTCGTTAACGAACATATACTGGTTGTTCGGATCAAACGAGATACCACCCCAGTTCATACCGCCCAGTGAACCTGGGAAGCTGAGAGATTTATCGGTATCCGGCACGGTGAACAGACCATCGTAACGCATGCCTTTAAAGGCGATGCGGCACGCCAGCTGGTCAAACGGTGTTGCACCCCACATATCCGCTTCAGTCAGCTTCTGATTGCCAATGTTTGGCATCTCCACCGAGTGCGGCTGCGTTTTGGTGTACTGCTCGTTCGGAATGTGGCCCTGCGGCATCGGCAGCTCTTCAACTTTGGTCAAAGGCTTGCCCGTCAGGCGGTCCAGCACCCAAATCATGCCGGTTTTCGCCCCGATGACCACGGCTGGCTTAGTGGTGCCATCCTTCATCGGGAAGTCTACCAGGCTCGGCTGCATTGGCAGGTCGAAGTCCCACAGATCGTTATGCACGGTCTGATACACCCACTTCTGCTTACCGGTGGTGGCATCCAGCGCCAGAATTGATGCGCCGTAGGTGTGATCCAGTTTAGTACGGTTCGCACCCCACAGATCGACAGACGGGCTCCCCATCGGCAGGAACACGGTGTTCATCGCTGGATCGTAGGACATAGGTGCCCACGAGTTCGGCGTACTACGCGTGTAGTCTTTACCCGGCATTAACACCGCATTAGGATCGTCGTTGCCTGGGTCAAACGCCCAACGCATCTGGCCAGTGATCACGTCAAAACCACGCAGCACGCCGCCTGGCATGTCAGTCTGCACGTTATCCGCGACGCGACCGCCAACCACAACGGTGGTTCCGGCCATCGCTGGAGGCGAAGTCAGCTGATATTGCGGATCTGGCGCTTTGCCCAGACCGGTTTTCAGATCAACCACACCGTGCGTACCGAAGCTGTCACACAGCTCACCGTTATCGGCGTTAATCGCAATCAGGCGCGCGTCAATGGTGTTCATCAGAATACGGCGCTGGCAGGTATCACCCGCCGGCAGCACAGCTGCAGTAACCGGCGTTGAACCCGGCTGCGTAGGCTGCTGCAGCGGTTTGGTCGCATCGAAATACGCTAAGCCACGGCAGCGGTTCCATACTTCCGCCTGAGCGTTAATTTCGCGTTTCCAGATCTGCTTACCGCTGTCTGCGGCTACCGCAATCACGTTGTTGTGTGGCGTGCACAGATAAAGCGTGTTGCCGATTTGCAGCGGAGTCTGCTGATCTTCCGCACCGTTACCGGTTGGGCTGATTGGCGTATCACCCGTGTGGAACGTCCAGGCAACCTGCAGATCTTTTACGTTGTCGCGCGTGATTTGATCGATGGCTGCGAAACGGTCGCCACCTGGCGTACGGCCATAGCTGCTCCAGTCCTGCTGTGGTTTCGATTTATCAACAGGAATCAGCGGCAGCTGTTTACCGTCAAACGCGACGGTAGGATGCGGCTGGAACATCTGCACGAAGGTTGCCACCATGCCTACCGCGATAACCGCCGACAACACGTAAGAAACTTTCGCCAGAGAGCTTTTGCCTTCGCGTTTACGCAGTGCTGGCCAGGTAATGAATGCCAGCAGCATCAAGCCAGCCGGAACCATCAGGCGTGATACCAGCGGCCAGAAATGCCAGCCAGCATCAAACAGTGACCAAATCAGCGTACCGGCAAACACCAGGATGAACAGGGTGACGGCAGATGATTTGCGACGGAAGAACTGAATGGCCGACAGCAACATAGCGATACCGGCGATGAGGAAGTACCAGCTGCCGCCCAGCGCTACCAACTTGCCGCCGCCGATAGCGAAGAACAAGCCGATTGCCAGCAGGACCAGGCCTAACAGTACAGACCAGATGCTCAGCCCTTTGCCGGGACGAGCGGAATTTTCTGCCATAACAAAAACTCTCCTGAAAAAATAACGCGCTGGTGCCGGTAAGCCTGAGGCAGCCGGTATTGAGGCTCCTGCCGAAGCGGGAGACAAGACATATCCGTTACGCTTTATTTTAATCTATTGGTACGGGAGCAAGGCCCGTGATTCGTCGCTTGTGAGCGGGGACACAATGCAGATGAGAGTGATTCTCGCCCCAAGGCGGCAGGATTGTACCACCTGGTACAATAAAAAGTGAATATCCATAACGCAGCAGTTACTGGTTAATAGCATTTTTGCTACAAAACCAGTCGTAACCCATTAATAACTATGACGGCGTGCGGCGAAAAATTGTTACTGAGCAGTGAGGTCGGGGACGAATTCGACACGCTTCTTCGAGATCAGACCGTCACCGTGCTGACAAAAGTAATTAACCGCTCCACAAGCTTTTAGCACCTGCAGCGGTTGATGGCAGTCGGGGCATAACGCCAGATGCGCAAAATGGCTGGCACAGTGAGCACACATAAAACCATCTGGGTTGTGAGTAAGCGGTTGCTGGCAGTTGGGGCAAGGGATGTTCATCGATCCTCCGACATAAAAAAAGGGCCCGTCTGGGCCCTTCTCATCTTAACGCTTGTTTTTCTTCAGATGCGACATCAAACGCTGACGTTTACGCTGCTGAGTTGGCGTCAGCAGATTGCGTTTGCCCGCATACGGGTTATCGCCTTCTTTAAACTGAATACGAATCGGCGTACCCATTACGTTGAGTGAACGACGGAAGTAGTTCATCAGGTAACGCTTGTACGAATCCGCGAGATCTTTCACCTGGTTACCGTGGATCACCACGATTGGCGGGTTATAACCACCGGCGTGCGCATATTTCAGCTTCACGCGGCGGCCTCGCACTAGTGGCGGCTGATGATCGTCGGCTGCCATGGTCATGATACGCGTCAACATCGCCGTGCCCACACGCTTGGTGGAGCAGTCGTAGGCTTCGGTCACGGATTCGAACAGGTTACCCACGCCGCTGCCGTGCAGTGCTGAAATAAAGTGGATGCGCGCAAAATCGATAAAGCCCAGACGGAAGTCTAGCTGCTCTTTAACTTCGTCTCGCGCTTCCTGCGTCATGCCATCCCACTTGTTGACCACAATCACCAGTGAGCGCCCACTATTGAGGATGAAGCCCAGCAGCGACAGATCCTGATCGGAAATTCCGGCACGCGCATCAATCACCAGCATCACCACGTTAGCGTCTTCAATCGCTTGCAACGTTTTGATAACGGAGAATTTTTCTACGGTTTCGGTGACTTTACCGCGCTTGCGTACACCCGCCGTATCAATCAGAACATACTCGCGTTCGTCACGTTCCATTGGAATGTAGATGCTATCGCGCGTGGTGCCAGGCATGTCGAAGACCACAACGCGATCTTCGCCAAGAATACGGTTGGTAAGCGTTGACTTACCTACATTAGGGCGGCCAACGATAGCCAGTTTGATCGGCAGTGTGGTTGGGTCGAAATCTTCTTCTTCCTCTTCCTCCAGCGCCTTCTCGCCTTCTTCTTCTAATGCGGCCCAATAGGCGGCATTCTCTTCTTCTTCCGTGAGTTCCGCTTCTGGAACGATTTCGTCCATCCACGGCAGCAATGCGGTTTCCAGCAAGCTGTTAACGCCGCGGCCATGCGAAGCGGCAATCGGGTGAATTTCACCTAAGCCCAGCGCATAGAAATCCAGTACGGCCGCTTCCGGATCGATGCCATCCGTTTTGTTAGCGACAACAAAGGTGGCTTTCTCACGTGCACGCAGATGATTAGCGATTTGCTGATCCGCCGGCATCACGCCCGCGCGCGCATCGACCATAAACAGCACCACATCGGCTTCTTCAATCGCCAGCAGCGACTGCTCCGCCATGCGGTTTTCTACGCCTTCTTCGGTGCCATCAATACCGCCGGTATCAATAACAATGAATTCGCGCCCTTCCACTTCGGCGCGACCATATTTGCGATCGCGAGTCAGTCCAGGAAAATCCGCCACCAGCGCATCACGCGTGCGTGTTAAACGGTTAAATAGCGTAGATTTTCCCACATTGGGACGCCCAACCAGCGCGACCACAGGTACCATAACACTTGCCTCAGTTTTGAAAATAGTTCGCTCGAATGGCGTGATTATAACGACATTTGACGCCAGGCGTCAGGCAGAAGGCGCACAGAATACCATGCCTGACCAAAAACGAAACGGCCCCTGACGAATCAGGAGCCGTGTAAGCGAGCGGAAAATGGATTTCCGCAGAGCCAATGACTTAACGCGAGATGGCGTAAACTTCTCCGCCTTTCGCCTGGATCAGCAGCTTATCACCGGCAACAACCGGTTCAGTCTGGAAGCCATCGCTATCCAGTTTCTGCTGCGCCACGAAGCGGCCATCAAGCGTATTAATCCAGTGCAGATAACCTTCGCTATCGCCTACCACCAGATAACCGTTGAACAGCACGGGTGAAGTCAGATTGCGGTGCAGCAGATCACTTTGACGCCAGATGGCCACGCCACCGTCAGCATTCAGCGCAATCACACGGTCATCCTGATCGACCAGATAGATACGACCGGCATCCACCACCATGTCTTTGACGCCACCAATCTCACGTTTCCACAGCACCTGGCCAGAACGCAGATCCAGTGCGGTAAGATTGCCGTTATAGGCCAGCGCATAGACCACACCGTTTACGACCACTGGCGTGGTATCCACATCGCTCAGACGATCGATTTCAGTCGCGCCGCTTGGCTGCGAAATACGCTGCTGCCAGATCAGTTGGCCTTGATTGATGATGACCGCGCTTACACGACCATTGTCGCCGCCGACGATGGCACCACCAAAGGCAACAGTTGGCGCTGATTCGCCGCGCAGTGACAGCGCAGGCATATCAAGATTGACGCTCCACTTAATCGCGCCGGTGCTCTGGTCAAGTCCCTGCAACATACCGTTGCTGGTGTGCACCAGAATCAAACCATCGCTGACAACCGGACGCGACAGCGCTTCACCGGCGACTTTAGTCTGCCAGGCAATGCCACCATCGCTGGTGTTCAGCGCAAATACCTGACCCCGCTCGCTACCGATGTAAATGCGATCGCCGCTAGCCGTTACGCCACCAGACAGCAGTGCGGAGATATTTTTCGAGAAGAAGCCGGTTTTCTCAGAGAGATCGACTTTCCATTTCTCTTTGCCATTGCTGGCATCTAGCGCTTTAACCACGCCAAAACGATCCGCAGCATACACGGTACCGTCCAGCCAGGCTGGATGCAGGTTGGAATAGAAATCACCCACTCCGTCCCCGACAGAGGTGCTCCACGCGGTCTGCGGCGTAAACTGGTTTTCCACTTTTGGCAGCGGGGCCATTTTCACTACATCTTCTTCGCCGCTGAACAGCGAGCAACCGCTGAGCAGAGTGACTGAAATCAGCCCTGGCAGCAGGTATTTACGTAATTCCATGTGCGCTCTCTTGACTGGCTTAACTTAAGTTATTCATCTTCATCTGCAGCATTTGCTTCAGCGCAGGAGAGGCCTGCGATTCGGCACCTTTGCTCCAGGCATCACGTGCGCCCTGCTTATCGCCTTTGCTCAGCAGTGCTTCTCCGCGAATATCCGCCACAATGGCTGTCCAGCCATCACCTTTAACATTGTTAAGGGTAGAAAGTGCGGCATCGGCCTGACTTTGCTGCAACTGAATGCGTGCCAGACGCAGGTTAATTACTGCCTGCAGGTTGGCATCTTTGGTATCTTTTAGTCCGCTCTGAAGCAGAGCGATTGCTTTATCCAGCTGATTAGCTTCAACATATTGCTTAGCCAGATCCAGCGACGCCAATGCGCCGTAGGTGTTGTTGTTTTCGCTAGCGAAAGTGGCCACTGCTTCCAGCGTATCAGGCTTATCGGCCTGCATGGCGCTGGTCAGTTGCTGATACTCAGCGGATGCCGCTTTATCGGTTCCTTCCTGATGGCTGGCCCAGAAACGCCAGCCACCCAGCGCAGCGATACCGATGATTACGCCAACGGCCAGAAATTTACCATTGTTGGTGAAGAACTGACGCAGCGCGTCAACTTGTTCGTTTTCGTTGCTGTAAACTTCCACGCAATCCCTCTCTTTAATATGGCTGTTGCAGTGCTGCGCTTACTGCAGCAGCGTGCGCAACGTCGCAGCGGCGTCGCTCTGAGCCAGCGTCTGTTGATCGCCGGTACGCAAGTCTTTAACCACAACCTGGCCCGCGTTCACTTCATCTTCGCCCAGCACCAGCGCAATGCGTGCGCCCCACTTGTCTGCACGGGCAAACTGCTTCTTGAAGTTACCGCCACCGAAGTTGGTCATTAGCTTCAGTGCGGGATCAGTATCACGCAGTTTTTCCGCCAGTTGCATCGCGGCGGACTGAACGCCCTGCCCCGAAGCGATAACATAGACATCAACAATGCGCGTCGGTTCAAATTCTGGATTAACCGCTTGCACCAGCAACACCAAACGCTCCAGGCCCATAGCAAAACCGACGGCTGGCGTAGCGCGGCCACCCAGCTGTTCGACCAGGCCATCATAACGTCCACCGGCACATACGGTACCCTGCGAGCCGAGGCTGCTGGTAACCCACTCAAAAACGGTGCGGTTGTAATAATCGAGGCCGCGCACCAGACGCTGATTCACGCGATATTTGATACCCGCATCGTCCAGCAGCGCGCACAGGCCGCTGAAGTGCGCGCGCGAGTCTTCATCAAGGAATTCACCCAGCGTCGGCGCATCGTTCAGCAGTGTCTGAATCTCAGGATTTTTACTGTCGAGTACGCGCAGCGGATTGGTATACATGCGGCGCTTACAATCTTCGTCCAGCGCTTCTTTATGCTGCTCAAGGAACGCCACCAGCGCGTTACGGTAGTCGGCGCGCGCTTCCAGTGAACCGATAGAGTTCAGTTCCAGCTCAACGTGATCGGCGATGCCCAGCGCTTTCCACCAGCGCGCAGTCATCATGATCAATTCGGCATCAATGTCCGGACCCTGCAGGCCAAAAACTTCCGCACCAATCTGATGGAACTGACGATAGCGACCTTTCTGCGGACGCTCGTAGCGGAACATGGGGCCAACGTACCACAGACGCTGCTCCTGGTTGTACAACAGACCGTGTTCGATTCCGGCGCGCACGCAACCCGCGGTGCCCTCCGGACGCAACGTCAGGCTTTCGCCATTGCGGTCTTCAAAGGTGTACATCTCTTTCTCAACCACGTCGGTGACTTCACCAATCGCACGGCTGAACAGCGGGGTGTGCTCAACGATCGGCAGACGGATTTCACTGAAACCATAGCTGGCCAGAACCTGCTTCAGAGTGCCTTCAATACGCTGCCAAATTGCGGTATCCGCTGGCAGGTAATCGTTCATTCCGCGAATCGCTTGAATATTCTTCGCCACGTTAGAATCTCTTTAAGACAAAAAAACCTGAGCGGCATCATACCTTATGAGGATGAAACCGCACAGGTTCAATCACAAACTGGTACGCGGCCTGCGCGCACCTTGATTATTTTTCAAGCTGCTGCACGTTGATGCGACGGCTTTCATCCAGCATGGTGGCCTTGGCGCGAATACGCGCTTCCAGCTGATCGATCATGTCGTTGTTATCGAGACGATCGCGCTGACGCACGCCATCTTCATAGAAGCCGCTTTTCTTGGCGCCACCGGTCACACCGAGGGTAGAAACCGTGGCTTCACCCGGACCATTCACCACGCAGCCGATAATCGAAATATCCATGGGCGTGATGATGTCTTCAAGGCGCTCTTCCAGCGCATTAACGGTGCCGATAACATCAAATTCCTGCCGCGAGCAGGTCGGGCAAGCAATGAAATTGATGCCACGCGAACGGATGCGCAGGGATTTGAGAATGTCATAACCCACTTTCACTTCTTCGACCGGATCGGCCGCCAGTGAAATACGCAGCGTATCGCCGATGCCTTCGGCCAGCAGCAGGCCCAAGCCGATGGCAGATTTCACTGAACCCGCACGTGCGCCACCCGCTTCGGTGATGCCGAGATGCAGCGGCTGATCGATAGCTTTCGCCAGCAGACGATAAGATTCAACGGCGAGGAAGACGTCAGAGGCTTTGACGCTCACTTTGAACTGATCAAAGTTAAGACGATCGAGATGATCCACATGACGCATCGCGGATTCGAGCAGCGCCTGCGGCGTTGGCTCACCGTATTTTTCCTGCAGATCTTTTTCCAGCGAACCGGCATTCACGCCGATGCGGATCGGAATATTGTAATGACGCGCACAATCCACCACCTGGCGGATACGCTCATTATTGCCGATGTTACCAGGATTGATACGCAGACAATCCACGCCATATTCGGCGACTTTCAGTGCGATGCGATAGTCAAAGTGAATGTCCGCCACCAGCGGCACGTTGACCTGTTGCTTAATCAGTTTGAAGGCTTCAGCCGCATCCATGGTCGGAACGGAAACGCGGACAATATCAACCCCGACGCGCTCAAGCTGGCGAATCTGGTTAACGGTTGCGTCCACGTCAGTGGTGCGGGTGTTGGTCATTGACTGAACGGCGATGGGCGCACCATCGCCAACTGGCACCTTGCCGACGTAAATCCGTGTTGATTTGCGACGGATAATGGGTGCTTCGTTATGCATATTCTCTCTCCACAATTACCCGGAAAGCGCGCTGCGCGTTATTGCGCACCCAGCGTCAGACGGGCAACCTGGTTATTACGGATAAAACGACTTAAATCAACGGGCTGATTCTGATATTGCACGTCAACCGCACTCGGAGCGCCAATTTTCAGACGATACGGAGCCGTACCGGACAAACTCAGCTTACCGCCGCTACGTTGCAAACCACTGAACAACTTCTTGCCGGTGGCATCGCTCACTTCCAGCCAGCAGTCGGCTTTGAAGTTCATCACGATGGCATTCGGATCGCCAGCCGGTTGGCTGACCGCTGCGTTTGCAGTAGGCATTTGGCCGGCCGGAACGCTATTAGCCGGTGCCGGAGACGTGGCCGCTGGCGGCGTGGTGTCAATCGGTGCCTGGCTAGGCGAAACCACAGCATTCTCGCTGCCGTTGGTTTGCGCAGTCGTGCTTGCAGCTGGTGCGCTGCTCGCGGTGTTGCTGCTCTCTGGCGTCGCAACCGCACCCGCACCGTTATCAACCGGCGTACCGGCTGCATTCGTATCCGCATCAGCATTGCTGTCGGTGCTATTGTCACCCAGCGGGATAGACTGACTATTATCGCCGCTGCCGTTTTGATCGGCCATCGACACCAGATCAGCCTGTGATGCCTTATGATTTTGCCACCACCAGGCACCGGTCAAACCGACGACAACAAAGATCACCAACCAGGTGAAAATCATCAGCCAGCCATCGCGTTTTTTACGACGCTTACCCAATGAAAAGCTCTGCATTGGCTCGATTTTGGCCGCGCGCACCGGAGCCTGTTTTGCCATCATCGGCAGCAGGTCATCTTCCGGCACATGCACCAAACGGGCATAAGAACGAATGTAACCGCGCAGGAATGTCGAAGCTAAATCAGCAGGTGATTTGTCCTCTTCAATATCACGTACGGTAGAAACTTTCAGGCACAGGCGCTCAGCGACGTTTTGCTGGGTCAGCCCCATCTGCTCACGGGCCAGACGCAGGCGTTCACCTGTGGAATGTACTGCAGAATTATCTTGAGTGGCTTCAGTATTCATTAGCTAAATAACGCTGGTACTGTATCGATTGTGGAAAACTTCGCGCCAACCGGTCGCCATAACGTGTAACGTCAGCAGCGTTTCCCTGTTGCGCGGCGAAACGTATCTGTAACCATAGGCTCTCTGCCGTTGCGGGCAAACGCTGATGGTACACTTCTAAAAGCAGCGGAACGGATTGCTGTTCCTGCTGTTCAAGCCGCCTTTCCACTTCCCTTAGCAGTTGATTGCCCTGCTCCGGTGCGGCATCCAGCGCGTAACCTAATTGCTCGCGCGCTGCGGCACTCTCATCAGCCTGCAGGTAACAATAGCCCGAAAACAGAAATGCATCCTGACGGGCATCGATTTCCTGCGCCTCAATTGCCAGCTTAAACTGTTGATGCGCTTCGTCATACTGCCTTAAACCGCAGAGAAACGCACCGTAATTGTTAGCGACATAACCATTCAGCGGTGCTAACTGCTGCGCGCGTTGATAGTGCCAGCGTGTTTGCGCGCTATTCTGTTGAGCCTGCGCCACGCGGGCAAGGGCTAACGGCACCCGATAATCATCCGGTGCCGCCTGCTGCGCACGCAACAAATTGCGCTGTGCGGCGGCAAAATCCTTGACTGCAAGATAGTGCAATCCCAGCTGCAAGCGGATATCCGCTGCGCTCTGTCGGGCGGGGTGATTGACACAACCGGTTACAACTAAGCTGGCCAGAATCGCCGCAGGTATTCCTTTACGCATATCAGTTTCTCCGTGAAAAATGTGCGGAGAGACTGACATGAGTTACGCCCGGTGAATATCACCAGGCGCTGGCTTTCAGAGCGCCTTCACAGAGATGGCTTCACCCGCCATTTTCTTACGCAGCGTACGCTTGGTACGGTCAATCACATCGCCCGCTAACTGACCACATGCGGCGTCAATGTCATCACCGCGCGTTTTACGCACGATAGTGGTGAAACCGTAATCCATCAGTACTTTAGAGAAGCGATCGATACGGCTGTTGGAGCTACGGCCATACGGCGCGCCCGGGAACGGGTTCCATGGGATCAGGTTAATTTTGCACGGTGTCTCTTTCAGCAGTGCCGCCAGCTCATGTGCGTTATCGGTGCTGTCATTGACATGATCCAACATCACATACTCAATGGTCACACGGCCCTGATTCGCGTTGGACTTGCCGATATAGCGTTTAACCGCCGCGAGGAACGTTTCGATGTTGTACTTTTTGTTGATCGGCACGATTTCGTCACGAATGGCATCGTTTGGCGCGTGCAGCGAAATCGCCAGCGCTACGTCGATCATATCGCCCAGCTTATCCAGCGCCGGCACCACGCCTGACGTTGACAGCGTAACGCGACGTTTTGACAGACCAAAACCGAAGTCATCCAGCATAATATCCATCGCCGGTACCACGTTGTTCAGGTTGAGCAGCGGTTCGCCCATGCCCATCATCACCACGTTGGTGATAGGACGTTGACCGGTGATTTTCGCCGCGCCGATGATTTTAGCGGCACGCCATACCTGGCCAATAATTTCAGACACGCGCAGGTTGCGGTTAAAGCCCTGCTGCGCCGTCGAACAGAATTTGCACTCCAGCGCACAGCCTACCTGCGAAGAGACGCACAGCGTTGCGCGATCCGCTTCCGGAATGTAGACAGTTTCCACCAGCTGATCGCCGACGCGAATCGCCCATTTAATGGTGCCATCGGTGGAACGCATCTCTTCCGCCACTTCCGGCGCACGGATTTCAGCGCGCTGCATCAGTTTGCCGCGCAACACTTTATTGATGTCGGTCATCTGCTCGAAATCATCGCAGCAGTAGTGGTACATCCACTTCATGACCTGATCGGCACGGAACGGCTTTTCGCCCATTTCGAGAAAGAATTCGCGCATCTGCTGACGGTTAAGATCCAGCAGGTTAATTTTTTCGTTTTTTGGGGAAACAACCACGGGGGAAGCGGACGACGGCGTCACAATCTGTTCGGACATAATGTTCTCTGGCCTCGTTGTTACACGTTACGGCTCTGGTTAATAGTAGGAAAAAACAGCGCCCTTGCTGAGTCAGACTCAACAAGGGCGCATAATTGTACTACATCTGCTGCATGATGCCAGGGGAACCGTTTCACAGATGTTGAACAGCTGTAAAGACGTGTGTCCGCTTGGCCCTCAATGTACTTAGCGAGTGCGTGGGCAGACTTCGTTTTCTGCGAAGAAGTACGCGATTTCGCGTGCTGCAGATTCAGCTGAGTCAGAACCGTGGGTCGCGTTCTCGGTGAAGCTGTCCGCGTAGTCAGCACGCAGAGTACCTGCCAGCGCGTTGTCTGGGTTAGTTGCACCCATCAGATCGCGATGACGCTGAACGGCGTTTTCGCCTTCCAGTACAGAAACCACAACTGGACCAGAAGTCATGAATTCAACCAGACCATCAAAGAATGGACGACCTTTGTGCTCAGCGTAGAAGCCTTCAGCCTGCTCTTTGGTCAGGTGCAGCATTTTTGCGCCAACGATTTTGAAGCCCGCGCTTTCAAAACGGTTATAGATTGCACCAATCACGTTCTTAGCGACGGCGTTTGGTTTCACGATTGAGAAAGTACGTTCGATTGCCATGTTGACCTCTAGTTAGCATCCTGAAGAATCCGGGAGCCTGCTCCCGGTAAGAAAACGCGCCGATTATAGGGACATCATCGGGCGTTGCCTATTGGCGATTGGTGGAATTATTGAAAATAATTGATTTTTGTCGGGGCAAGCAGGCAAAAAGTATGCCATATCCCTGCACTCAACCGCGGGTAAATCCTACCGAGGACAACTGCCCCGCTTCATCCATTACGACCAGTTGATAGCTGCCGGGTTCATCCAGCACCAGTGCTGCACTCTTTTTCCCGGCATCCTGTTCAAGCGGCTGTCCATTCAAAAACCACCAGCGCTGTTCGCCTTGTCCGCCCTGCACCGCCACCGGCATCACCAACACCACTTTGCCCGGCAGCGGTTGCACACGCTGGCCATTGATCACGCCGGTGATCACCAGCGGCGGCGCATTGCCCTGATTCAGTGGCGGACAGGTGGGATCGATGGGCGGCAATCGCTGTGCACGCCGTTCAGCAGGCGCTAGCCAGGGCTCAAGCGGCAGCGGCCACATCAACCGCTCACGGCTCTGCGCATCAGGACAATCGGCCGCCACGCGCAATCCATCACTATTCTGCCAGTATTGCTGTCGCAAGCCATTAACGCTCTCCTGCCCCGGCGCGAGCAGCGTTGGTGGCACGGTTTGATTCAACACCCAACTCTGACGACGCTGACGGCAATTCTCATCGCCCAATGGCAACGGCTGGCCGCCTGGCCAGCAGATGCTCATGGCGCTGACCGATGGCGGACGCGGATCGCGCACGGCACCGTTCACCGGCATATGTCCCGCCAGCAGATTATTCACCTGATTCATCACCGGCACCGCTGAGGCATAGCCAAATTGGCCAGCCACCGGCGTCGCATCTGGCCGTCCCACCCACACGCCAATCAGATAGCGCGGAGTGATACCAATCGTCCACGCATCGCGATAGCCGTAGCTGGTGCCGGTTTTCCACGCCAGTGGGGCAACATCCGACACCGCGCCGCTGGCGGGGGGTTGCGCAGCACCTGCCAGAATACGCCGCACAATCCATGCGGCACCTGGCGACAACAACGGCCTTTCCTGTAACGGCTGTGTCGACAGCCAGCGCAGTTGCGCCGCGTTACCGTGACGGGCAAAGGCGCTATAGGCCGCGACAATGTCATCCAGCCGCGCGCCGGTACCGCCAAGCACCAGCGAGAGATTCGGTTCTGCGCCCGCCGGGAAGCGCAGATTTAATCCCACATTACGCAGACGCGCCGCCAGCGTTTTTGGCCCCAGAGCAGCCAAAAGCTGCACCGCAGGCAGATTAAGCGATCGCTCCAGCGCTTCACTGGCGCTTACTGGGCCATGGAAGCCTGAATCAAAGTTGCCGGGACGATAGTCGCCAAAGCGGCGCGGCACATCCTGTAATAACGATTCTCCATGAATCAGCCCTTCATCCAGCGCCATACCATAGACGAAAGGTTTCAGTACCGATCCCGGCGATCGCACGCTGGCGATCATATCGACATGACCAAAGCGGCTGTCGTCGTTGAAATCTACCGAACCTACATAGCCGCGCACCTTCATACTTTGGTGATCCACCACCAGCAGCGCCAGCGAAGTGCGAGCAGGTAAGTTGCTTTTTAGCGACGACGCCAGATTCTCCAGTTCGCGCTGGAGCGACAGATCAATTGTGGAGGTGATTTTATTGTCGGGTGATAACGACAATAAGCGCCGGGCGAGCAGCGGCGCACGTTGTGGCATTTGGCGCGGCGGCAGCCAAACGGCTTCCTGTTTAATATCGGCGACATCCTGCGGCGTCCAAACGCCATATTCCGCCAAACGATCCAGCACCTTATTACGCGCCGCTTCGGCGCGTTGCGGCCAGCGATCCGGACGCAAGCGGCTCGGCGCCTGAGGCAGCACCGCCAATAGTGCCGCCTCGCCTTTAGTGAGCTGTGACGGCGGCTTGCCCAGCCAGATCCAGCTCGCCGCACCCACGCCCTCAACCGTGCCGCCAAACGGAGCGCGATTGAGGTACAACGTCAGGATGTCTCGTTTGGAGAGATGATATTCCAGCTGTAGCGCACGCCACGTCTGTACCACTTTGCCACGTAAGGTGCGCGGCTGGGGATCGATAAGCCGTGCCACCTGCATAGTCAGCGTACTGCCGCCGGAAACCACGCCGTGATGCAGCACGTTCTGCCCGATAGCGCGCACAATCGCCATTGGATTAATACCGGGATGATGCCAGAACCAGCGATCTTCATAGGTTAGCAGCGCATCGATGTAGGCTGGCGACACTTCGTCCAGCGACACCGGATAGCGCCACACGCCTTGTCTATCAGCAAAGCGCCACAGCGGCGTGCCATCTTCGGCCACCACCACGCGCGCCGGTTGTACCTCATGCAGCGGTAAAGGTGTCAGTCGATCCAGCAGCCACAGCGCGGCCAGCGATGCCAGTAAAAAAAGCGGTAGCCAGCGCCACCGCTTTAGTCGGTTTCTTATCGGCATCAATACTTAACGCACGTTGATTTTTTCTGGCGTGCTACCAATCGCACGCCACTCAGGCACATACATCGATTCCACCTGCGGTGGTGGCAGGCGATAGCTGCCCGGCGTAACCGCCCGCGCCAGATACAGCAACGTGCCCGGCGTGTAGCCGTCGAGCGCCAGCGCGGCAACAAAACGATCGTCCCGGAATTCGATATGTTTAATATTGGCCTGCTGCATATCCATCATGCTCTCTTTCAACGCATCGGCACTGTCGCCTAAACTGGCGCTGCTGTCGCTGAGGTTCTGGTTCTCCAGCTCAAGGCCAGCAGGCAGCAAGTCCACCACTAGCGCATCACTCACGCGCTCGCTAGCTTCGACTTTCAGCCGTACCACCAGCAACTCGCCACTTTTCAGATTGGCGAGATCGGCAGGCTTACCGTCCAGCGTGAAATATTCACGACCGATCTTCAGCACGTTGCTGATAGGCGACGGTGCGGTGCGGGGATAGCCCACCACATTTAGCGTGCCGTAGAGCGGCGACGCATTGTCGCTTTTCACCGACACGCCTTGTCGCAGCTGATCTTCCGTCATGCCAATGTTAAGCGGCTGATTACTGCTCAGCGGTTCCGCTTTACCCTGCAGTGTCGCCTGCCAGCTTTCGCCTTTGTGCTGCTGCAAGGTGCGGGCGGCGAGGAACAACGCGTTGTTTTCCTGGGTGGAGAACCAGCGCTGGCCATGTACCGCTTTCGCCAGATCGATCAGCAGCGGACCTTGCATATCCGGCAGCAGTTGGTTTTCGCTTAACAGCGACAGAATCAGCGCGCGGTCGCGCACCGGACTACCGTAATCTCCGAGCCAGCTGTTCGGCTTACGTTCCAGGCCAATCCCCTGCGCCAGCGCCAACTGTGCACGCTGCTGATCGCCCATCAGCTTCAGCGCTACGCCAAGTTGTACCATCGCCAGGCCCGATTTGGCCTGCTCGCGTTTTTCATACAGTGCACGCAGGGCACCAAGCGGTGCCTGCTGCTGGCGCGCCAGTACTAATCCGGCATAGGCCTGCACGCTGAAACGTAAACCATCGGCATCGCTGCTCCAGCTGGTTTCGATCTGCGCAGGGTCCTGTAGATAGCGCAGCAGACGTTCGTCGGCGCGGGTAATCACGCCATCCGGCACGCTATAACCCGCTTCGCTGGCGCGCAGCAAGAAATCGGTGACGTAAGCGGTCAGCCAAAACTCTTCCTGACTCTCTTTGTTCCACAGGCCAAAGCTCCCGTTGCCGCGCTGCATGCCGGCAAGACGCGCAATGCCGGTATCAATTGACGCACGGCGCGCCTCATCACTGCTGGTTTTGATGCCCATCGCCGTCAACTGCGCATGGTTGGTGAACACCGATGGCCAAATGCCGCTGGCGGTCTGCTCAAGGCAGCCGTAAGGATAGGCGTAGAGCGAGCTGATAAAGCTGGCGATGTTCAGCGGCGGACGGTTACTGAGCGACAGCTGTCCGCTCAGCGTATCCTGCTGCAAACCATTAAAGGCACTCGCCAACACCTGCCAGTTTTGGCCGGTTTGCATCACGTTATCGAAGCTCAGCGTTTGTGCCGGATAAGCCGGACGCACGCCAATTTTCCATTTTCGCTCGCTCGGCGCCAGGGTTTCGCCCGGCAAACTCATGCCTGAGACATTCACCTGCACAGCGCCGTCACCAAAACCTCCCTGCGCTTTCACCGGAATGGATAAGGTGCTACGCGCGCCCTTTGCTAATTGCACGCTGGCCGGGATTTGGCCATTCAAGGCAAGCTGACCGCTGGCAGTAACATTGATTTTCAGCGTCTGGGCGCGATCGGTGAGGTTAGTGAGATCCAGCGCCAGCGTAGCTTGATCGCCGCTAGCAAGGAAACGCGGTGTCGCCAGTTCGCTAATAAGCGGTGCAGCAACCACCAGCTTGCGCTCGGCCGATCCGAAGCTGTCGTCGCTCCAAACCTGCGCCATCAAACGCAGCTCACCATTAAAAGCAGGGATCGGCAGCTCCAGCGTGCCGTCGCCATTGGCATCCAGCGTCACTGGCTGCAGCTGTTGTGCCACGATCTGCACATCGGTGACCGGCTTTTTACCGCCGCGCGACAGGGCATCCGCATCGTCGCCGTCACCGCCAAAGCGCAGCGCGGCCAGCTTGCCGCCGCCTTCAATTAATTGACCAAACACATCGTATTGATCGGCGTTATAGCGCTTGCGACCTAAAAACGCCTCCCACGGATTCGGTGTTGAGTAGTCAGTGATGCTAAGTACGCCGCTGTCTACCGCCGACAGCAATACCTGAACCTGCTTCGGCAGCTCGCCGCCTTCGCGGCTGGCTTTCACCTTCACTTTCAGGGTCTGTTCTGGGCGGATTTTATCGGGTGCGTCGAGTGTCAACGTGAGTCGACGTGCTTCGGTCGCCATCGGCAGATGCAGCAAGCCCACCGCGCGTTTCGGCGTGACGCCGCTGGCCTTGTCGCCGTCGCGCACCACGATAGCGCTGAGATAGAGATCGTGTCGCTTCCAGCTGTCGCTAATTGGCACATCAATGGTTGCGCCACCTGCCGGAACATCCAGCGGCTGCCACCACAGCGTGCCGCTACTGGATTCCACCATCAGATAGCCTTTGCCAGCTGCGGGCGACTCTACCTGCACATGTGCAGTGTCGCCCGGTTGATAAGCGGTTTTATCAATTTTCAGCTTCACCTGATCCGGGCGCAGCGCGCCGGTGCCATTGGTGTTGTCCTGCCACCAATATCCCGCCTGGAATCGTACGCTGCTGACGATGTTGTCACCCGCATGCACTTCCAGTCGATAGGTGCCCCACTCCACCGGGAAACTCACTTTCTGGCTGCCACCGGCAGCAATAGTGATGTGCTGTTGCTCTTCCTGCAGATCTTTTTGATCGTAGCGCGACTGCCAGCCTTCGCTGTCAGAGAAGCTCCAGTAATAGTCGCGGCGCTCGTGGATCAGGCGAACATCCAGATCCTGCGCCGCCAATTTTTCACCCTGCGGGTTGGCGTATACCACGTCGAATTCAGCAAGGCTGTTTTCCGCGACGGTTGGCTCATCGTGATAACGATCGGTGCGGTAGTCATACACCGATTCACTGTTAAACAGCGGACGAATGCCCGGCAGCGCCGGTGCGGGCCAGATCGCCTGAGTAGCGCGACGCGTCACCGGACGTCCACCGGTTTCCAGCAGGCTGGCTTGCAGAATCAGATTGAGCGGCGAATGGCTCTCTTTCCAGCTGCTCTCCACGCTGAGCTGCAACTTACCGCTCTCATCCAGCTTCTCATCGACATCGTCCAGCGTGCGTTTCAGTTCTTCAGTGATGTCACCGAACTGATAACCCGGCAGCGCCGTCACCGCTTCACGCGCGGGGCGCAGGAACAGCTGCCCTTGTAGCTCATTACCTTCGGCAGGTGCGCCGTACAAATAGCGCCCTTCCACATCAAATTGCACCGCGGCATCCGGCGCCACCGGCTGTGCGCTGTTGCTCAGCGCCAGCGCCATACGTTCCGGCAAAAAATCCTCCACGTGGAACGGCCAGCTGCGCGGCTGGTTGTCGCCACTGTTAATACGCAGCGTCCACTCTCCGGTCATGGCAGAGGCCGGCAGCGGGAAGCGTTGTTGATAGACGCCATTTACCGGCTGCCAGACGAAGGTTTGCGCCACTTCACCGTTCGGCTGTACCACTTCGGCTTTTACTGGCTGCGGCGGCAGCAGTTTACCATCGGCATCCCGCAGCAGCGCGTTGACGATCACCGTTTCGCCGGGACGATAGAGATCGCGCGGACCAAAGACGAAGAACTGTTTGTCGTAACCTTGCGGACCATCAATCGGAAACTCAGCCAGATCGAGCGCCGGGCGAGTAAGATCGATCAGCGAGGTTTGCCCTTTTTGTGTCGCCAGCAGCAACTTGCCTTTGGCATGCGCGGGTAAGCGCAGATGACCGTTACTGTCGCTGGCGCCACTGGCCAGCTGTTTGCCCTTTTCATCCAGCAGCTGCACGCTGACGTCATCCAGCGGTGCGCCGCTGGCCAGGCTTTGAGCGAACAGATCCAGCTGTTCAGGGAATTGGTGCAGCGACAGACCGATGTCGCTTAGGGTAAACAGCGTCGCTGGCTGCGTGTAGTTATAAGTCCCGGCCTGTTTCATTACCGCCAGATAGACGCCAGATTGTTTCAGGGCATCCACATCGCCGAGCGGCAACTGCATTTTTTCGCGCGTGTTGCGCGCCGGATTGAGATCAAAACGTCCGCTGTAAACCAGATCGGCATTTTTCAGCAGATCGCGGGATTCCCAATACGACATATTGTTGCCGTAGTTCCACTGAGCCAGAAAATCGGCCAGTGTGGCACTTTTTATCCGGAAGAAATCGACGTCGACACTGTTTACATTCAGCGCCAGCAGCGGTAAGCCCTGCGTCAGACGTAGCGGCAGCAGCGAGCCGCGACTGGCAAAGCCGACCATC
>NZ_AKIU01000002.1:0-82887 GCF_000282675.1 Pantoea sp. GM01
ATGTGGCTGCCGCCGTAATATTGATTCAGTTCCGCGACTTGCAGCATGTTAGCGCCCCAGATAAACGTCGATAACCCGATCGTCCGCCTGCACTTCGCGTAACGATCCCTCGGCCAACACCTGGCCCTGATGCAGCACGGTCACGTGATCGGCAATGGTTTCAACAAAGCCCATGTCGTGCTCAACCACCATCAGCGAATGCTTGCCGGCGAGACTGCGGAACAGCTCGGCGGTGTACTCGGTTTCGGCGTCGGTCATGCCCGCCGCCGGTTCATCCAGCAGCAGCAGATGCGGGTCCTGCACCAGCAGCATGCCGATTTCCAGAAACTGCTTCTGGCCGTGCGACAGCAAACCGGCCTGGCGCTGACGTTCGCCGCCGAGTCGTAGCAGCTTCAGCACCTCATCAATGCGATCCTGCTGCTCGCCGTTCAGCCGGGCGCGCAGGCTGGCCCACACCGATTTGTCATTTTTCAGCGCGATTTCCAGATTCTCGAACACCGTGAGCGCTTCAAATACCGTGGGTTTCTGGAACTTGCGTCCGATCCCAGCGCGCGCGATCTCTACCGGCGACATTTTGCTGAGATCGGTATCCTGGTCGTAGATCACCTGGCCATTATCCGGTCGGGTTTTACCGGTGATCACATCCATCAGCGTGGTTTTACCCGCGCCGTTGGGGCCGATCACGCAGCGCAGTTCGCCGACGCCGATCTGCAGTGAGAGATCGGTTAGCGCACGGAAACCGTCGAATGACACGTTGATCTTCTCCAGTTGCAATACCGGATCGGTCTGTTCACGATGGCGATCTGAAGGATGAGGTTGGGTAAACAGGTGTTCAGTCATCACGCCTCCGGCGCAGCAGGCCAATCACGCCACGCGGCAGGAACAGCGTGACCAGGATAAACATCAGGCCGAGGAAGAACAGCCAATATTCCGGGAAGGCGACGGTAAACCAGCTCTTGGCGCCGTTAACGATCGCCGCGCCCAGTAGCGGTCCAATCAAAGTGCCGCGTCCGCCTAACGCCACCCAGATTGCGGCTTCAATCGAATTGGTCGGCGACATTTCACTCGGGTTGATAATGCCGACCTGCGGCACATATAGCGCGCCCGCCAGCCCGCACAGCACCGCCGAGAGCGTCCAGACAAACAGCTTGAAGCCTTTGGGATCGTAGCCGACAAACATCAGGCGGTTTTCCGCATCGCGCACCGCCGTCAGCACGCGGCCGAATTTGCTGCGCGCCAGCGCGAAGCCGATGCCGAGACTCACCAGCAACAGCAGCACCGTGGCAACGAACAGCCCGATGCGCGTGCCGGTCGCGGTGACGTTAAAGCCAAGCAGCGTGGTGAAGCCGGTAAACCCGTTGTTACCGCCGAAGCCGGTTTCGTTGCGGAAAAACAGCAGCATGCCGGCGTAGGTCAGCGCCTGCGTCATGATCGAGAAGTAGACGCCTTTGATTTTTGAGCGAAAGGCGAAGAAGCCGAACACCAACGCCAGCAGGCCCGGCACCAGCACGATCAGGCACAGCGCCCAGGCAAAATGCTGCGTGCCCGCCCAGAACCACGGCAGCTCGCTCCACGAAAGGAATGACATAAACGCCGGCAGGCCGTCGCCGGAGGCCTGGCGCATTAAATACATGCCCATCGCATAGCCGCCGAGCGCGAAGAACAGGCCGTGACCGAGTGACAGCAAACCGGCGTAGCCCCACACCAGATCGAGCGCTACCGCGACGATGGCGTAACAGAGGATTTTGCCGACCAGCGTCAGCGTGTAGGTGGAGATCGCCAGCGGATGGGTGGCAGGCAGCAGGGCGCAGAATGGCAGCACCAGCAGCAGCGCGGTGATCACTACACCAAGGCTGAGGGTCAGGCGCGGCGCCTTACGCGCGATGGTTAACGTCATTGGCTGGCTCATCAGTCAATCACCCTCCCTTTAAAGGCAAACAGGCCCTGCGGACGTTTCTGGATAAACAGCACGATCAGCACGAGGATGAGGATTTTGCCCAACACTGCGCCTATCTGCGGTTCCAGCACTTTGTTAAGAATGCCGAGGCCAAACGCCGCCACGACGGTGCCCGCCAGCTGGCCGACGCCGCCCAGCACCACCACGAGGAAGGAGTCGATGATGTAGCCCTGACCCAGCTCCGGCCCGACGTTGCCCAACTGCGACAGCGCCACGCCGCCGAGTCCGGCAATGCCAGAACCGAGGCCAAAGGCCAGCATATCGATGCGTCCGGTGGGTACGCCGCAGCAATCAGCCATGGCGCGGTTCTGCGTCACGGCACGCACGCTGAGACCAAGGCGAGTTTTATTCAGCAGCAGCCAGGTGAGACTCAGCACGGCAAACACGAACAGGATCACCGCGATACGGTTGTACGGCAGCACCAGATTAGGCAGCAGCTGCAGACCGCCAGAGAGCCAGCTCGGGTTGGCCACTTCCAGGTTCTGCGCGCCAAACAGCATACGCACCAGCTGAATCAGCATCAGGCTGATGCCCCACGTCGCGAGCAGGGTTTCCAGCGGACGTCCGTAGAGATGGCGGATAATGGTGCGCTCCAGCAGCATGCCCATGCAGGCGGTCACCAGAAATGCCACCGGCAGCGCCAGCAGCGGATACCAGGCGAGCCACTGCGGCGCGAACTGCTGGAATAGGCTCTGCACAAACCAGGTAGCGTAGGCGCCGAGCATCAGCATTTCGCCGTGCGCCATGTTGATCACACCCAGCAGGCCGTAAGTGATCGCCAGACCGAGTGCCGCCAGCAGCAAAATCGAACCGAGCGACAGGCCAGTAAACGCCTGTCCGATCAGATCGCCCCACATCAGGCGCTGTTTAATCTGCTTCAGGCTGGTGGCGGCGGCTTCACGGACTTTAGCATCGGGCTCATTACTGGCCTGGGTTAGGCGAGTCAGGCTGGCCTGCATGTTGGGATCGCTGGATTCGCCGAGCAGCGTCACGGCTTTAAGGCGCAGCGCCGCATCCGGGCTGGCGAGTTGCAGGTTAGCGGCGGCCATCAGCAGCACGGTGTGGACCTGTGCATCTTTTTCGCTGGCGAGGCGCTGCTCAAGCAGCGGCAACATATCGGCTACGCCATCGTTTTGCAGTTGTTGCGCGGCACGTAAGCGGATCGTCGCATCGTCGCTCACCAGCTGATGAGCGGCGAGGGCGCTGGCGACCAATACGCGCAGCCGGTTATTCATAAACAGTTTTTTGCTGTCTCCAGCGGGCTGTTGCGCGCTATCGAGCGGCTGCAACGTATCGCCCTGTTTGCTGAACGGCTGCTGTTTCTGGTCGATGACCACGGTTTCATTGCGCAGCGCCTGCAGCAGCGGCAAGCGGCTAGCCTGCGGCGCGGCGGCCCACTGTTGCAGCAGCGTGGCTTGTTGGGTGCGGCTGGCGGCCGCGAAGTCTGCGCCATCGCCCGCCTGGGCGAGCCAGGGCAGCAGTAACAGCAGACAGCAGAGATAACGGCGAATTGTCATGGTTCTGGCCCTGAAGGAGGTAGTTTGAGATTGATGTTGCTGTCCCCCTCCTCGGTCCTCCCCCATAAATGGGAGAGGATGACGCTGCCATATGTTGGTTAAGGAATTACATGTGGCAGCGTCTCCTTCCCCCGTTTACGGGGGAAGGCCGGGATGGGGGACAGCGAGCACTCAATTACTGCGTTGATTTCACCGGATGGTCGGGCTTCTTGTCGTTACCCGCGATGTACGGGCTCCACGGCTGGGCGCGCACCGGTTGCTCGGTCTGCCACACCACGTTGAACTGACCGTTCTCTTCCACTTCGCCAATCATCACTGGCTTGTGTAGATGGTGGTTGGTTTTATCCATGGTCAGCGTAAAACCGTCCGGGGCTTTGAAGGTCTGGCCCGCCATCGCCGCGCGCACTTTGTCTACATCAGTGGTGCCGGCTTTCTCCACCGCCTGCGCCCACATGTGCAGGCCAACGTAGGTCGCTTCCATCGGATCGTTGGTTACCACGGTGTCGGCGTTCGGCAGGTTATGCGCTTTCGCGTAAGCGCGATAATCCTTCACAAATTGGGCGTTGGTGGGGTTATCCACCGACTCAAAGTAGTTCCACGCCGCTAACTGACCAACCAGCGGTTTGGTATCAATACCGCGCAGCTCCTCTTCACCCACCGAGAAGGCGATCACCGGAATATCGGTGGCTTTGATGCCCTGATTCGCCAGCTCTTTGTAGAACGGCACGTTGGAGTCGCCGTTGATGGTGGAGATCACCGCGGTTTTGCCCCCGGCAGAGAACTTCTTAATGTTGGAAACGATGGTCTGATAATCGCTGTAACCAAACGGCGTGTAGACCTCTTCGATGTCTTTATCCTGCACCCCTTTACTGTGCAGGAAGGCGCGCAGAATCTTGTTGGTGGTGCGGGGATAAACGTAATCAGTGCCCAGCAGGAAGAAGCGTTTAGCGCTACCGCCATCTTCACTCATCAGGTACTCCACCGCCGGAATCGCCTGCTGGTTAGGCGCAGCACCGGTGTAAAACACGTTCGGCGACATCTCTTCGCCTTCGTACTGCACCGGATAGAACAGCAGGCCGTTTAGCTCTTCAAACACCGGCAGCACCGATTTGCGCGATACCGAGGTCCAGCAGCCAAACACCGCCGCCACTTTATCCTGCGTCAGCAACTGACGCGCTTTTTCGGCGAACAGCGGCCAGTTGGAGGCGGGATCCACCACCACCGGTTCCAGCTTTTTGCCCAGCACGCCGCCTTTGGCGTTAATCTCATCGATAGTCATCAGCGCCACATCCTTCAGCGGCGTTTCGGAGATCGCCATGGTGCCGGAGAGCGAGGACATAATACCCACCTTGATGGTGTCAGCAGCCTGTGCCGCGAAGGCAAAACCCATGCTGGCAACAGAGGCAGAGAGCGCGAAAGCCTTGAGCAACGAACGTCTTTTCATCAGTAAACCCCTAACTGTGTTTGTATTGTTATTCAATGGGTTGAAGTCGAGCCTGCTGTAACATATGCAATGTAATCTTTCTGACCTCTGCCTTACTGACGGCGATGTGGTCGGTTAAAATGCGCTGCGCCTCCTCGGTCTGTTGCTGGAAAATCGCCCGTAAAATCTGGGCATGCTCTCGGTATGTCGCCTCCATTCGGTCGTCGCGCGTGAAATCGAGACGGCGAATGATGCGAATCTTTTCGGTCAGTTCGGCGTGGATACGCGCCATCTCCTGATTGCCAGCGGCCGCCACCAGCGCCATGTGAAAAGCTTCATCCTGCGCGGAGACCGCTTTGCCATCGGCCAGCGGTAGCGCATCGATCCAGAAGCTTTTCTGTGCCGTCAGGGTTTGCGCACACTGCACGGCGGGCAGGGCGCACAAGCGGCGCACCGCTTCGCACTCGAGCACGGTGCGGAAGTCGTACAGCTCTTCGAAATATTCGAAGTCAAACGGCTTCACCTGCCAGCCGCTGCGGAACCACACTTCGACGTAGCCCTCGCGCTCCAGCCAGAACAGCGCCTGACGCACCGGCGTGCGGCTGACTTCCAGCCGATCGGCGATTTCGTTCTCGCTGAAACGGTCGCCCGGCATCAGACGGAACTCAAAAATGTCCTGTTTCAGCGCCTGATAGACCTTCTCGGCCAATGCCTCAGGGCGGCCTTTGCTGCGCGGGCTCGTGTTCATGCCGTCTCCTTATTCCAGCCACAGCAGGGCATCGCCCGGACTCACCGGACGTCCTGCCTGGCAGGCAATGCGTTTCACCTGGCCTGCCTGCGGCGCGACAATCGCCAGTTCCATTTTCATCGCTTCCACGATGATCAGCGTTTGACCGGCTTCCACCACGTCGCCCGGCTGTACCAGCACTTTCCAGATGTTGCCGTTCATATCGGCGCACACCGCCAGCGCATCATCGTCGGCTTCCGCCACCTCCAGCGTCTCATCACTGGTGAGTGGCGCGTTCTGCTCTTCCTGCGCCCACAGCGTCACTTCCTGTTCGAAGGCGGCCGACTGGCGCTGACGGAATTCGCCGATCGACGCGGCGTGATCGGCCAGGAACTGCTGATGCGCGGCGAAATCGAATACCGTCTCTTCAATGCGCACCGTGGCACGGCCTTCGCGGAAGTCATCGCGCAGCTGCGTCAGTTCGTCTTCGGTGACCGGATAGAAGCGCACCTGATCGAAGAAGTGCAGCAGCCACGGCTCGTCAGCGGCGAACTGAGGGTTTTTGAGGAACTTGTTCCAGATCGGCAGGGTGCGGCCCACCAGCTGATAGCCGCCCGGCGAGTCCATGCCGTAGATGCACATGTACATGCCGCCAATGCCAACGGTGCCTTCGGCGGTGAAGGTGCGCGCCGGGCTGTATTTGGAGCTCAGCAGGCGATGGCGTGGATCGATCGGTACTGCGCACGGCGCGCCGAGATAGACGTCGCCGAGGCCGAGAATCAGATAGCTGGCATCAAAAATCGTGTCGCGTACCGCTTCACGGCTGGCTAAGCCATTAATACGCTGGATAAAATCGACGTTGTTCGGCAGCCACGGCGCGCTGGCGCGCACGGTTTCTTTGTAGCGCTCCACCGCGCCGAGCGTCGCGCTGTCTTCGAACGCCATCGGCAGCCAGACAATGCGTGACGGCACTTTCAGCTGGCTGACATCGCCCAATCCGCTCTCCAGCTCCAGCAGTAACTGCATCAGCTGTTTCTGGCTGAGGATCAGGCTGTCGTAACGTACCTGCAGAGAGCGCACGCCGGGCGACAGCTCTTCCACGCCCGGCACCGCGCGTTCACGCAGCGCATTCATCAGCAGATGCACGCGCAGACGCAGCGCCAGATCCAGCACGTTATCGCCGTACTCAATCAGCACATATTTATCGCCCGCCTGGCGATACACCGCCGCTGGCGTGGTCGCCGTGGCCGGTAACGCCGCCAGCAGGGTGGCGGAACCGATAGCGCTGGCCGCTAAAGAGGGCACCGCAAAAGCCGGTGCATGGGCACTGCGCAGGGTGGCCACGCTGTGCGCCTGGGCTTTTTCCAGCGCCACCGCTTCGTCAGCGCTAATCGGATGGAAGCGAATGCGGTCACCCGGTTTCACCTGGCCGACTTTCCACAGCTCGGCTTTGGCGATGGTCACCGGACAGACGAAGCCGCCGAGGCTTGGGCCGTCATGCGTCAGGATCACCGGGAAGTCGCCGGTGAAGTTCACCGCGCCAATGGCGTATTCGCAGTCATGCACGTTGGACGGATGCAGACCGGCTTCGCCGCCGTTGGCGCGCGTCCATGTCGGTTTCGGACCAACCAGGCGCACACCGAGGCGGTTGGAGTTGTAGTGCACCTGCCAGTCGCTGGCGAAGAACTCATCAATTGCCGCCTGAGTGAAGAAATCCGGTGCGCCGTGCGGTCCGTACAGCACGCCGATGCGCCATTCGTTGCCGTAGTGCGGCACCAATGCATGATCGAGCGCCTGCGGTGCGCTGACCGGCGCGGGCGTGGTACAGGCCGCCAGCTGCGGCTGGGAGATCGGCAGCATATCGGCGACGCGCAAGGTGCGTCCGGCGTGGCCGCCAAACTGGCCGAGCGAGAAGGTTGAGCGGCTGCCGAGATACTCCGGCACGTCAAAGCCGTTGCGCACCGCTAAATAGGTGCGGCAGCCGCTTTGCGCGCGGCCTAACGTCAGGGTTTGCCCTGCTTTAACGCTGACGGGCTGCCAGTAGGCGATGCTTTCGCCATCGACATCGGCCGCACAATCGGCGCCGGTCAGGGCGATCACCGCATCGCTATGGAAGCGCAGCGTCGGGCCTTGCAAGGTAAATTCGAGGCCCGCGGCGCTGTCGTGGTTGCCGACAATGCGGTTGGCGAGGCGGAAGGCGAAATCGTCCATCGGGCCGGATGGCGGCACGCCGATATCCCAATAGCCAAGGCGGCCAGGAAAATCCTGAATGCTGCTGAAGGTGCCGGGCTGCAGCACTTCAATCACGCTGGCGGATGGCGTGAAGCTGTCGAGGAAGCGTGTCCACACCTTGCCGCTGCGGAACGCCTCGGTGGCGA
This sequence comes from Pantoea sp. GM01, assembly GCF_000282675.1. NCBI lineage: Bacteria > Pseudomonadati > Pseudomonadota > Gammaproteobacteria > Enterobacterales > Erwiniaceae > Pantoea > Pantoea sp. GM01. The sequence continues at coordinate 8,003 of NZ_AKIU01000002.1, forward strand.
CGATCTGGCGCAGATAGTCGAGGTTGCTGGCGATGCCGTGCAGCTGCGTGGCGTCGAGCGCCTGCTGCATTTTCGTTAACGCCGCTTCACGCGTCTCGGCATGCACGATCAGTTTGGCCACCATCGGATCGTAAAACGCCGAAACTTCGGTGCCGGTGTCGATCCAACCATCAACGCGCACATCGTCCGGGAAGCCAACGTGGGTCAGCACGCCGGGGCTGGGCTGGAAGTTTTTCAACGGATCTTCAGCGTAGAGGCGCACTTCAATTGAGGCGCCTTGCGGCGCCTGCTGCAGACGCGCCCATTCGATGGCATCGCCCGCCGCGACTTGCAGCATGCACTCAACCAGATCGAGACCGGTGACGCATTCGGTGACCGGATGTTCCACCTGCAGGCGGGTGTTCACTTCGAGGAAGTAGAAGGCATCCTGCTCGGCGTCGTAGATGTACTCCACCGTGCCAGCGCTGCGATAGTTGACCAGCTCGCCAAGGCGCACCGCCGAAGAGAGCAGCGCTTCACGCGTTGCCTGCGGCAGATTAGGTGCCGGTGTTTCTTCCACCACTTTCTGGTTGCGGCGCTGCAGCGAGCAGTCGCGTTCGCCGAGGGCAATTACTTTGCCGCTGCCGTCGCCAAAAATCTGCACTTCCACGTGGCGTGCGCGGTCGATGCAGCGTTCTAAAAACACTCCCGCATCGCTGAAGAACTGCTCGCCGAGACGACGCACGCTCTCCCACGCATTGCGCAGCGCGTCGGCGTCGGCGCAGCGCGTCAGACCAATGCCACCGCCGCCGGCGGTGCTTTTCAACATCACCGGATAACCGATGCTGTCGGCGGCGCTTAAGGCTTCGTCCAGCGAACTCAGTAGCGGCGTGCCCGGCGTCATTGGCACGCCAGCGCTGGCGGCTAATTCACGCGCGCGGTGTTTCAGGCCAAACTCGCCAATCTGCTGCGCGGTGGGGCCGACGAAGGCAATACCGGCTTTTTCACAGGCATCGGCGAACGGCAGGCTTTCCGAGAGGAAACCGTAGCCCGGCCAGATGGCTTCGGCACCGGTTTCCTGTGCGGCGGCGAGTATTTTATCGATGCGCAGATAGCTGTCGCTGGCTTTGTCACCGCCAAGCGCGATCGCCACATCCGCTTCTTTGACGTGGCGCGCGTTGCGATCGGCATCGGAATAGACGGCGACGCTTTTCACGCCGAGGCGTTTTAAGGTGCGGATGGCGCGACAGGCGATTTCGCCACGGTTAGCAATCAGAACGGTGCTGAACATGCTTATTTACTCCCCTGAGAAGCCAGCCAGTTGCGCCAGCCGCCAAATTCGGTAATTTCCAGCGCCTGCGACAGCACCGCCGGTTCACAGATAAAGCCTTTGACGCTGCGGCCGTCGGCCAGCGTTAACGAGCCAATGCCGAGCGGGGCGGGGATCTCCGCCACGAACTCGCCAAAGCGTGCCAGCGGGATATCCCACAGCTCGACGGTAATCGCCGCGCCGCTCTCACCGCGCAGCAGGCCCGGCTTCTTAATTGGGCCATCGAGCAGAGCAAATAGGCGGTAGTTGCTGGCGGTTTGTGTCTCTTCCACCAGCACCGCCTGACGCGTCGTCAGCTGGAAGTTGAGCGGCATACCGGTGAGATGCGCGCCTACCACCGCCACGCGTACGTGATCGGCAGAAAGCGGCAAGGTGGCAGATTCCGCTGGCTGCTTTTTGCCGGTGGCACCGAGCGGCAGCGCCATCTGCTGCTGCCAGCGCACACCAAAACCGGCCAGCGCACGATCCTGCCAGGCGGGCGCAATCAGCGTGATGCCCGCCGGTAAACCATCGGCGCGGAAGGGGGCCGGCAGCGCCAGCGCGCTGAGATCGGCAAGATTGGTGAAGTTGGTGTAAGTGCCGAACTGCGAGTTGTAGAGCACCGGCTCCTGCTGCATTTCGGCCAGCGTGTGGATGGTTGGTGAGGTGGGCACCACCAGCGCGTCGAACTGCGCCAGCGTTTGCTGAATCTGCCGCGTCAGCTCGGCACGCAGGTATTCCGCCTGATAGGCTTCGACCGCGCTGTATTTCAGGCCGCTACTGACAATCCCGAATACCACCGGATCCATCTCTTCCGGACGATTGATCATCTCGCCCACCGCCACGGTGCGCTCGGCGACCCACGGGCCGTAATAGAGCTGCTCGGCCAGCTGGTGGAACACGGAGAAATCGATAGGATGCAGCGTCGCGCCGCCCGCTTGTAACTGCGCCAGCGCGGCCAGCCACGCGGCTTCGGCCTGCTGGTCGCCGAAGAATTCGGGCGTAGCGGGAATGGCGAAATCGGGCTGCGCTTTGAAACTGGCGGGCGCGGTATGCGGATTGCTGCGCGAATAGGCATCGCCGGCATCATAACCGCCTGCGGCCGAGGCCACGGCAAAGGCATCTTCCACCGTTAATGCGAACACGGAGATGGTGTCGTTCAGGCGGCAAGCCGGCACCACGCCGCTGGCGGAGAACCAGCCTTTGGTGGGCTTAAGGCCGACGATATTGTTGAAACCGGCCGGTACGCGGCCCGAACCGGCGGTATCGGTGCCGAGTGAGAAGCCCACCAGTCCGCGCGCCAGTACCGAAGCGGAACCGGAACTGGAGCCGCCGCTGACGTAATCCGGATTGAAAGTGTTGCTCACCGCGCCAAATGGCGAACGCGTGCCGACTAAGCCAGTGGCGTATTGATCGAGGTTGGTTTTGCCAATCACCACCGCGCCTGCGGCTTTAAGCTGCGCCACCACAAAGGCATCGGCGGCGGCGGTGTAGGTGAAGGCCGGGCAGGCGGCGCTGGTCGGCCAGCCGGCGACATCAATATTGTCTTTAACCGCAAAAGGCACGCCAAACAGCGGCAGCGCGGCCGGGTTGCGCTGATAACTCGCCAGCAGCGGCTCAATTTGTGCCTGCAGCTGCGCGGGTGTGGCGAGATAAAGCCAGGCGTTATCCTGCGCGTCGATTGCGTCGAGATGTGCTGCCAGCAGGGAAGTAATTTGCTGTGGATCCTGTTGGTAACTGCGTTGCCAATCCTGGAGCGTAAAGCCAAAGGTCAATGCCATGAGTGAATTCCAACTGGTATACAAGATGGAATTCAACAGAGCAAAGTGCGTGCCATTTTTGTAAGCCAATGAAAGCGCGTAGTTAATTGATGTGTAATACGTTTTTCTGATGATAAATTGCACAACAGCGGCGCAAGCGCTGTGCAATGGCGGTGCGCGAGCGTAAATTTTGTGAAGAACATGGCAAGAGACGGTTGGCTTGGTTAGCATGAAGGAAGTCTGGCATGAGCTGGATCGCAGCACTGAGAGGAGAGCGTAATGGAGAAGTGGCGTTACTGGATGCTAGGGATCTGTCTGGTCAGCACGGCCAGCAGCGCATGGGCCGATTCGCTGGATCAGCAGCGGCAGCGCTATGCGCAAATCAAGCAAGCCTGGGATAACAAACAGATGGACCAGGTGACGCAGCTGATGCCGACGCTGCAGGATTACCCGCTCTACCCGTATCTGCAATACCGGCTGCTGGCGCAGGATCTCGATCAAGAGACGCCGCTGGCGGTGAAGAATTTTATTCAACAGTATCCTACGCTGCCACCGGCGCGCTCGCTCTCAACACGCTTTGTGAATGTGTTGGCCAATCGTCAGGACTGGCAAGGCGTGCTCAGCTTCAGCCCGGATGAGCCGAAACCGGTGCAGGCGCGCTGTAACTGGTATTACGCCAAATGGGCCACCGGGCAACAGCAGGCGGCGTTTGCCGGGGCCAAAGAAATTTGGCTGCGCGGCACCGCGTTGCCGAATGACTGTGACAAGCTGTTCTCGGTCTGGCAAGCCAGCGGGCAGCTCTCGCCGATCACCATTCTAGAGCGTATCCGTCTGGCGATGAAAGCCGGTAACGATAGCCTGGTGAATTATCTGGCGAAAATGCTGCCGGCGGATTATCAAACCACCGCCAGCGCGCTGATTGCGCTGCAGCAGAATCCGCAAACCGTCACTACCTTTGCCAGCAGCATGGGCCCCACTGATTTCACCCGCATGGCGACCAGCTATGCCTTCGCCCGCGTGGCGCGTGAGGATATGGACAACGCGCGCATGATGATTCCGCAACTGGTGCAGGCGCAGAAGATGAGCCAGGCCGATGAGCAGGATCTGAAAGAGACGGTGGTATGGCGCATGATGGGCGCGGATCTCACCAGCGAGCAGGCGCGCTGGCGTGATGCGGTAGTGATGAACAGCGAATCCACCGCGCTGGTGGAGCGCCGTGTTCGTCTGGCGCTGAGCCAGAACGATCGCCGCGGGCTGAATACCTGGATCGCGCGTTTGCCGGTGGAAGCCAAAGAGAAAGATGAGTGGCAATACTGGCAGGCCGATTTGCTGATTTCGCAGGGCCGCAAAGAGGAAGCGAACGACATTCTGCGCAAGCTGATGCAGGCGCGCGGCTTCTATCCGATGGTGGCGGCGCAACGTCTTGGCGTGGAGTATCCGTTGCAGGTTGATAAAGCGCCGGCAGCTGATAATAGCGTGGTGCAGGGCGCGGAGATGGCGCGCGTGCGCGAGCTGATGTACTGGGGTCTGGATAACCTGGCGCGCAGCGAATGGGCCAATCTGATCTCCAGTAAAACCCATTCCCAGCAGCAGATGCTGGCGCGTTATGCCAACGAGCAGGATTGGTGGGATCTCAGCGTGCAGGCCACCATTACCGCGAAAATGTGGGATAGCCTGAAAGAGCGCTTCCCATTGGCGTGGCAAAATCTGTATCAGCAATACACCAGCGACAAAGGCATTCCACCGAGTTATGCGATGGCGATTTCACGTCAGGAGAGCGCGTGGAATCCGAAGGCGCGTTCACCGGTGGGCGCCAGCGGCTTGATGCAGGTCATGCCCGGCACGGCGACGCATACCGTGAAGATGTATAACATTCCCGGCTATGTGAACAGCAGCCAGCTGTTGGATCCGCAGACCAATATTCAGATCGGTACCCAGTATCTGGAGTATGTCTATCAGCAGTTCGGTCAGAACCGCATCTTCGCCTCGGCGGCTTACAACGCAGGGCCGGGACGCGTGCGCAGCTGGCAGAAAACCAGCGGGGGGAATCTGGATGCGGTGGCGTTTATCGAGACCATTCCGTTCTCAGAAACGCGTGGCTACGTGAAAAACGTGCTGGCCTACGATGCCTATTATCGCTACTTCATGGGCAAGCCGGATAAGATTCTCGCTGACAGTGAGTGGAATCGCCAGTATTGACTGTGCTATGCTTCCGTACTCGTTAATGAGTACGGAAGTCCTTCATGAGCCAACCCCTTTCTTCCCAGCCGGAATCGGCTCAGCCTGTTGAAGATAACTGGCTGCGTTTTATCGAACTGATGCAAAACGCCTTTGCCGATGGCGTGGCGCTGCCGTTGCTACAGCTGATGATGACGCCGGATGAACGTGAGTCCTTCGGCACGCGTTTGCGCATTATCGAAGAGCTGATGAACGGTGAGATGAGCCAGCGTGAACTGAAGAATGAGTTGGGCGTGGGTATCGCTACGATAACGCGCGGTTCAAATAGCCTGAAAGAAGCGCCGCCAGAGCTGAAACGCTGGCTGGAAGCGCGTCTGGGACGCGATTAACGCTGATTGTAAAGCGGATGCGTAAACGGACACAGCGCGAGAATCAACGCCTGATGATAGACGCTGGAGCGGCTTAGCAGGCCGTGAGTAAAGGCGCCAATCGCGCCACCTTTGTGTTTGATATTCTCTACGCCGGTCAGGCGTGCCATCTCGTCACCGAGTTCACGTCCGGCGGCTAAGCCTGCTACGACGATCGGCGGCAGGGTAAAGCTGGCCGAACGCGATTCACCGCGCTGCTGCGCATTTTCAATCACCATCCACGCAAAGGCGCAATCGCCTTCAATGCCCGCTTCAATCGCCACCCAATAATCCGCCTGTGGACGCTCCTGACGGGCGTTCGCTACGCGTTGACGTGCGCCAGTTCGCGTTTCGACATCGCTAAGTGGCTGAGCTGCGACGCCGCTCTCGACCTCGACCCCTTCAATGTGGCAGGATCCTTCGCCGAAAACGTCGTTGAACGCCTGAGCAATCGCGCGAATTTTTGCCGGGTTGATGGTGGCTGCGACAACATGGTACATAATTGTTTGAACCCTCGAGGCAAATTTGTCGCAGTATAACGGAAATTAAGCATGCTACAGGTCTATCTTGTTCGTCACGGTGAAACGGTATGGAATGCGGCGCGACGCATTCAGGGGCAGTCTGACAGCCCGTTAACGGAAAAAGGTGAGCAGCAGGCTCATCAGGTTGGCGAGCGCGTGAAATCGCTGGGCATTACCCACGTGATTGCCAGCGATTTAGGACGCACACGTCGCACGGCGGAGATCATCGCCGACGCGTGTGGCTGCACCGTTACGCTCGACGCGCGTCTGCGTGAGCTCAACATGGGCTGCCTGGAACAACGTCCACTCGATGGCTTGACGGAAGAAGAGGAAAACTGGCGTAAAACGCTGGTGGACGGCACCACAGCGGGCCGTATTCCGGGTGGCGAATCGATGGCGGAGATGGCGGCGCGTATGCACGAAGCGCTGAATGCGCTGCTGGCGTTGCCAGCTGGCAGCCGTCCGCTGATTGTCAGCCACGGCATGGCGCTTGGCGTGCTGGTCAGCACCATTCTCGGCTTACCTGCGCATGCAGAACGTCGTTTGCGTCTGCGCAACTGCTCGATTTCGCGTGTGGATCATCAGCAAAGCGCCTGGCTGGCGGCTGGTTGGGTGGTCGAAACGGCGGGCGATGTTTCGCATCTGGATGCCCCCGCGCTGGATGAATTGCAGCGTTGAGCTAAATAAAAAATGCCGTCATGATGACGGCATTTTGTTTTTAGTGATTTGTTTGCGGGCGAATCGGAATCAGGTATTCGCAGCGGATTTCCGCTGGCGGCTCGCTACGTTTCTTGCCACCGTGGGTGAAGAAACGCTCGATATCCTGTCCCTGACGACGCACTAAACCGAGCGTTGGCATGCAGGTTCCGTACAGCAGCAGGATGAACTCACCCAGCGCACTGCGTGCACCGTTGTAAGTAAACTGCACGTAATCACCGGCTTCAACCACCACGCTTTGATTCGATTGCATACTCTTCGCCAGCTGATCGGCGGGCACCGCTGTGGTGTACAGAATCTCTTGCTCATCATCCTTTTCATGGCTGGCACGCACCTGATGCAGGCCGTATAGCACCGGCGGCACCGTGTCGGTTTCCAGCAGGAACTGTTTCCAGAAATGCATGCGCATCTCATCGCGGTAGCTGGAAATTTGCTCCAGCGTGCAGGAGTAGCTCTGCGTCTGGCCCACCAACACCGTTTCCGGCAGCGTGACAAACTGCGCTTCCGGCAGGCTGCTATCGTCCAGGCGAATCGGCGGGCGAATACCGAACGAGTTCCACTCCGATGAGCGACGATACCAGGCGGGCGTTTGATTGAACTGCTTTTTAAACGCGCGGGTAAAGGTCTGCTGTGAATCGAAACGATATTGTAGAGCGATGTCAAGGATGGGGCGGCTGGTCAGGCGTAACGCCACCGCGGCTTTCGACAGCCGACGCGCGCGGATATACGCGCCAATTGCGTGGCTGGTTACTTCCTTGAACATCCGCTGCAGGTGCCACTTGGAATAGCCTGCTTTCTGCGCAACGTTATCTAATGAAAGCGGTTGGTCCAGATGGCTCTCCAGCCAGACAAGCAAATCGCGAATGATACCGGCTTGGTCCATAAAACATCCTCATAACTCTCTGGTGGCGCAACTATGAAGTCGTCGAATAATAGCACGAAATGCACAAAAGCGTGGGGGCGGTTTGCTAATCGAGTGTGCTAAGTCAATGCGGGTTAAAACCCGTTTAGGTTTGGTTCTGTGTTCAATTGACAGTACATTACATTCTCATCTATTCGATTGGCAATGGTAACTCAATGACAATAGCTCGTATTCTTATAATCACGCTGGCAACTTATGTGTTCAGCGCTGGCGTTCAGGCTGAAGAGATCGGCTCAGTTGACACGGTGTTCAAGATATTTGGCCCCGATCATAAGATCGTGGTCGAAGCCTTCGATGACCCCGATGTAAAAAATGTAACCTGTTATATCAGCCGGGCAAAAACCGGTGGTATCAAAGGGGGATTAGGTTTGGCGGAAGACACGTCCGACTCAGCCATCTCCTGTCAACAGGTTGGGCCGGTAGAGCTTAGCGATAAAATCGCACAAGGCAAGTCGCAGGGCGAAGTGGTATTTAAAAAACGCACTTCACTGGTGTTTAAGAAGTTGCAGGTGGTGCGCTTCTTCGATCAGAAACGTCATGCGCTGGTGTATCTGAGTTACTCAGATAAGGTGGTAGACGGCTCGCCGAAGAATGCGCTAAGTGCCGTGCCGATCATGCCGTGGCATTAATACAGGCATAAAAAAACGCCCTGACGGGCGTTTTTCCTTTCAAAACTTAGTCCTGCAGTTCGCCGCAGAAACGGTAACCTTCGCCGTGAATGGTGGCGATGATTTCTGGCGTATCTGGCGTGGATTCGAAATGCTTGCGGATGCGGCGGATGGTGACATCCACGGTACGGTCATGCGGCTTGAGCTCGCGGCCGGTCATCTTCTTCAGCAAGTCACCACGCGTTTGAATTTTGCCTGGATTCTCACAGAAGTGCAGCATGGCGCGGAATTCACTGCGCGGCAGCTTGTACTGGTCGCCGTTCGGGCTGATCAATGAGCGGCTATTGATATCCAGCTCCCAGCCGTTAAAGCGATAGCTCTCAACCTGGCGGCGCTCTTCACTCGGCATGGCCAGATTCATGGTTCGCGACAGCAAATTGCGCGCACGAATCGTCAGCTCACGTGGGTTGAAGGGTTTGGTGATGTAATCATCGGCACCAATTTCCAGACCGAGGATTTTATCCACTTCATTATCACGACCGGTCAGGAACATCAGCGCAACGTTTGCTTGTTCACGCAATTCGCGTGCCAGCAGCAAACCGTTTTTACCTGGCAGGTTGATATCCATGATCACCAGATTGACGTCGTTCTCCGTCAGGACCTGATGCATTTCGGCGCCGTCGGTGGCTTCATAGACCACGTAACCTTCTGCCTCAAAGATACTTTTGAGGGTGTTACGCGTGACCAGTTCGTCTTCAACGATAAGAATGTGCGGGGTCTGCATGTTTCGCTACCTAAAATTTGCCAACAAATCGAAAACAGGGCGTACGTCGGTTACGCTATTTGCGGTAACCGGTATACGAAATAATCTTCGGAATACACCATCCATCTACGTCAACTTCAGTGTTAGCTCAGCCAGTCAGGATGGATATTTGCGCGCCCCGAGAATATCGGACAGGCGCTCATCCTAACCGTATTAACAGCAACCTAACAGCACCAACAACAACCGATAAGCATAAAAACAACGCTTCGTTGACTTATATCAAATGCAAGTGTAGCACGTTAACACTTTTATGAAAAACTTCTCCAGGATTGCTAGTTTAGCTCACAAAATGCAGCAATTTTGCTACATTTATCCCTTATAGAAGCAAAAGTTAAACGCGCAGGAATTTATATTTCAATAAATTGAAAGGAAAGGGTTTTATATAAATTAAGTCCTATAATTTTGCTTATGCCTGCTAATTTACTCTACATGGAGATTTCCCGCTGTTTTAACATCGTTAACATCTTATTTTCTCTTATCGCCGTGGTTGGTATTTTTTCTGCTGCATGCCAACATAAAGCGCGTTGTTAACCGTCCGATGGAAAAATCATGCATTTCCCCTTAATCCTTGTTTCTCCCGCCCGTCCGGAAAATATCGGCGCGGCTGCCCGTGCCATGAAAACCATGGGATTTAGCGAGTTGCGTATTGTCGCCAGCGATGCCTGGCAGGACCCCGCTGCACGACGTGTGGCACACGGTGCCGGCGCGATCCTTGATAACGTGAAAACCTATGCCACGCTGAGCGAGGCGCTCAAGGATGTCGATTTCTCGGTGGCGACCACCGCGCGCAGCCGTGCAAAGTTTCGCTACTACGCTACGCCGGCGCAGGTGGAAAATATCCTGCAAGAGAAGCGCCAATGGCTGAGCCGTATCGCACTGGTTTTTGGCCGTGAGGACAGCGGTTTAACCAATGAGGAGCTGGAGCAGGTTGACCTGTTGACCGGCATTCCGATGGCAAATGACTATCCATCACTTAACCTCGGCCAGGCCGTGATGGTCTATTGCTATCAGCTGTCAGCGCTGAATCAAATTGCGGCCGAACCTGCTGAAGCGGCAAACGCGCATCAACTGCAGGCGCTGCGTGAGCGTTTCCATCAGCTGTTGGCGAAGCTGGATGTCAGCGATGACGCCAAAATGGCTGACTGGATCGACCAGCGTATTGGCCTGCTGGAACAGCGCGATAGCGCTATGCTGCATCGCTTGTTACACGATGTAGAAAAAAAACTTATAGATAATTGCTCGGATAAATCCTGAGTTGGCAGTGACTGATCGTGGAAATCGCAGCCTCTTATGAACGATCCCGATACGATTTGTGCCAGCAAGCGCACTACTGCGCAGCCGTGCCGTCCGTGTGCTTAGGACAAATTCGTTGACTTAATGTGCCCTTTGCTTTACTTCTGGAAGGCAGACGGACAAGACAAAGACAGACAGAAAAAAATCTAAATGCGTAAACTCAGCCTGAACACCACAATTATTATTACCACCACCATTACCACAGGTAACGGTGCGGGCTGACGCATACAGGAAAAACAAAGAAAAAAGCCCGCACCTAAACAGTGCGGGCTTTTTTTTCGGCAAAAATTCAGGAGAGCTTCAACTATGCGAGTGCTGAAATTCGGCGGAACCTCAGTAGCCAATGCGGATCGTTTTCTCCGCGTGGCGGACATTCTGGAAAGCAATGCACAACAGGGACAGGTTGCGACCGTACTCTCTGCACCAGCGAAAATTACCAATCATCTGGTGGCGATGATTGAGAAAACCATCAGCGGTCAGGACACGTTACCGAATATCAGCGATGCCGAACGTATTTTTGCCGACCTACTACAAGGCCTGCATGATGCACAGCCGGGCTTTGATTTCGATGGATTGAAAACCCGCGTGCAATTGGAGTTCGCGCAGCTGAAGCAAGTGCTGCACGGCATCAGCCTGCTGGGCCAATGTCCGGACGCCGTCAACGCTGCCATCATCTGCCGTGGCGAGAAGCTGTCGATTGCCATAATGGAAGCGCTGCTGCAGGCGCGCGGCCACAAGGTGACCGTTATCGATCCGGTGGAGAAACTGCTGGCGGTTGGTCATTACCTCGAATCCACCGTGGATATTGCCGAATCCACACGTCGCATCGCCGCCAGCCAGATCCCATCCGATCACTTTATCCTGATGGCCGGTTTCACCGCTGGCAATGAGAAGGGCGAATTAGTGGTGCTGGGCCGTAACGGTTCTGACTATTCTGCCGCCGTGTTGGCCGCTTGCCTGCGCGCAGACTGCTGTGAAATCTGGACTGACGTCGACGGCGTCTACACCTGCGATCCACGTCAGGTGCCTGATGCCCGCTTACTGAAATCGATGTCTTATCAGGAAGCGATGGAGCTCTCCTATTTCGGCGCCAAAGTACTGCATCCGCGCACCATCGCGCCTATCGCTCAGTTCCAGATTCCCTGCCTGATCAAAAACACCGCCAATCCGCAAGCGCCGGGCACCTTGATCGGTGGCGAAGGCGAGCTGGATGAAAATCCGGTGAAAGGCATCACCAACCTGAACAACATGGCGATGTTTAACGTTTCCGGCCCGGGTATGAAAGGCATGGTGGGCATGGCGGCGCGCGTGTTCGCGGCGATGTCCCGCACCGGCATTTCGGTGGTGTTGATCACCCAATCCTCTTCGGAATACAGCATCAGCTTCTGCGTACCGCAAAGCGATCAGGCGCGGGCGCGTCGCGTGCTGGAAGAGGAGTTCTATCTGGAGTTGAAAGATGGCTTACTCGATCCGCTGGACGTGCTGGAACAGCTGGCGGTGATCTCGGTGGTGGGCGATGGCATGCGCACGCTGCGCGGCATCTCGGCCAAATTCTTCTCGGCGCTGGCACGCGCCAATATCAATATCGTGGCGATTGCTCAGGGCTCATCTGAGCGTTCTATCTCGGTGGTGGTGAGCAACGATGAAGTCACCACCGGCGTGCGCGTGGTGCACCAGATGCTGTTCGCCACCGATCAGGTGATTGAAGTGTTTGTGGTGGGCGTTGGCGGTGTCGGTGCGGCGCTACTCGATCAGCTGCACCGTCAGCAAACGTGGCTGAAACAGAAGCATATCGATCTGCGCGTGTGCGGCATCGCTAACTCGCGTGCACTGTTAACCAACGTGCACGGTATCGATCTCAGCAACTGGAAGGCGGAACTGAGCGAAGCCAAAGAGCCGTTCAATCTCGGCCGCTTGATTCGTTTGGTGAAGGAGTATCACCTGCTGAATCCGGTGATCGTCGATTGTACCTCCAGCCAGGCGGTCGCCGATCAGTACGCGGATTTCCTCGCCGAAGGTTTCCATGTGGTTACGCCGAACAAAAAAGCCAATACCTCTTCATGGAATTACTACCAGCAGATGCGCGCTGCAGCGGCGAAATCGCGCCGTAAATTCCTGTATGACACCAACGTCGGTGCCGGTTTGCCGGTGATCGAAAACCTGCAAAACCTGATGAATGCCGGTGATGAGCTGATCAAGTTCTCCGGTATTCTCTCTGGCTCGCTCTCTTTCATCTTCGGCAAACTGGATGAAGGCGTTTCGTTGTCAGAAGCCACTAAAATGGCGCGTGAGATGGGCTTTACCGAACCGGATCCGCGTGACGATCTTTCCGGCACCGACGTGGCGCGTAAGCTGCTGATTCTGGCGCGCGAAGCCGGGCATCAGCTGGAACTCAGCGATATCGATATCGAACCACTGCTGCCCGCCAGCCTGACGGATATCGCCGACGTTGAACAATTCATGGAACGCCTGCCGGAGCTGGATAACGCCTTTGCGGCGCGCGTTGCCAAAGCGCGTGACGAAGGTAAAGTATTACGCTTCGTCGGCGCGATCGAAGAGGGCGGCGTCTGCAAAGTGAAGATTGATGCGGTGGACGGCAACGATCCGCTGTACAAAGTGAAGAACGGTGAGAACGCGCTGGCATTTTACAGCCGCTACTATCAGCCAATCCCGCTGGTTCTGCGTGGATATGGCGCCGGGAATGATGTCACAGCAGCGGGCGTGTTTGCTGACCTGCTGCGTACGCTGTCGTGGAAGTTGGGAGTTTGATGATGGTAAAAATTTATGCACCGGCCTCGATAGGTAACGTCAGCGTCGGCTTTGATGTGCTTGGCGCGGCGGTTTCGCCGGTGGATGGCACCTTGCTGGGCGACTGCGTATCCGTGGAAGCCGCCGACAGCTTTAGCCTGGTGAACTCCGGGCGCTTTGTCAGCAAACTGCCGAGCAATCCGCAGGAGAATATCGTTTATCAGTGCTGGGAGCGTTTTTGCCAGGCGATTGGTAAACAAGTTCCGGTGGCGATGACGCTGGAAAAAAATATGCCGATCGGTTCCGGCCTCGGTTCGAGCGCTTGCTCAGTGGTCGCCGGCTTGATGGCGATGAACGAATTCTGCGGCAAACCGTTGAATGATACTGAACTGCTGGCGCTGATGGGCGAGCTGGAAGGACGTATTTCCGGCAGCGTACACTTTGATAACGTCGCGCCATGCTTCCTGGGCGGCGTGCAGTTGATGATTGAAGAGAACGGCATTATTAGCCAGCACGTGCCGTGCTTTGACGAATGGCTGTGGGTGATGGCCTATCCGGGGATTAAAGTCTCCACCGCCGAAGCGCGCGCCATTCTGCCAGCACAATATCGCAAAGAGGATGCCATCAAGCATGGTCGTCTGCTGGCGGGCTTTATTCACGCCTGTCATACGCGTCAGCCTGGGCTTGCGGCTAAACTTATGCAGGATGTTATCGCTGAGCCGTATCGTACCAAACTGCTGCCGGGCTTCGCCGATGCGCGTAAAGCCGCACAGGATATTGGCGCACTGGCGTGCGGCATTTCGGGTTCTGGCCCGACACTTTTCGCCGTTTGCAACGAGATGGCAACGGCACAGCGGATGGCGGACTGGCTGAGCCAGCACTATCTGCAGAATGAAGAAGGTTTCGTCCACATCTGCCGTCTTGATACGGCTGGCGCACGTAAATTGGGATAACGCATGAAACTCTACAACCTTAAGGATCACAACGAGCAGGTCAGTTTTGCTCAGGCGGTTAAACAGGGCCTCGGCTCGCAGCAAGGGCTGTTTTTCCCGCTCGAACTGCCGGAATTCGAACTGACCGATATCGATGCCATGCTGGAGATGGATTTCGTCAGCCGCAGTAGCAAAATTCTGTCTGCCTATATTGGTGATGAAATTGCCGCGCATCAGCTGGCCGAGCGCGTGAAAAACGCCTTCGCTTTCCCGGCTCCGGTGGCGAAGGTTAGCGAGGATGTGGCTTGCCTTGAACTGTTCCACGGACCGACGCTGGCGTTCAAAGATTTCGGCGGCCGCTTTATGGCGCAGATGCTCTCGTATGTGAGCGGCGCGGATGAGCAGATCACCATTCTGACCGCGACTTCCGGTGATACCGGTGCCGCGGTAGCGCATGCGTTCTACGGCATGGAGAACGTGCGCGTGGTGATTCTCTATCCGCAGGGCAAAATCAGCCCGCTGCAGGAGAAACTGTTCTGTACGCTGGGCGGGAATATCGAAACCATCGCGGTTGAGGGCGATTTCGATGCCTGTCAGGCGCTGGTGAAACAGGCATTTGATGATGAAGAGCTGAAAAAGGCGATTGGCCTGAACTCGGCGAACTCGATCAACATCAGTCGCCTGCTGGCACAGATTTGCTACTACTTCGAAGCGGTGGCGCAACTGCCACAAGAGCAGCGCAATCAGCTGGTGGTTTCCGTACCAAGTGGAAACTTCGGTGACCTGACGGCGGGCCTGTTGGCGAAATCACTCGGTCTGCCGATCAAGCGTTTTATCGCTGCGACCAATGCCAATGACACGGTGCCGCGCTTCCTCGGCAACGGTGCATGGCAGCCAAACGCGACGGTGGCAACGCTGTCGAACGCGATGGATGTCAGCCAGCCGAACAACTGGCCGCGCGTGGAAGAGCTGTTCCGCCGCAAAACCTGGCGTTTAACCGATCTGGCTTACGGCGCGGTTTCAGATGAAACCACCCAATCCACCATGCGCGAGCTGGCGGAGATTGGCTACATCTCTGAACCGCATGCGGCAATTGCCTATCGTCTGCTGCGCGATAACCTGCAGGAGGGCGAATATGGCCTGTTCCTCGGGACTGCGCATCCGGCGAAGTTCAAAGAGAGCGTGGATGAGATTCTGGGCCAGGATCTGCCACTGCCGAAAGAGCTGGCCGAGCGCGCCGATTTGCCGCTGCTGTCACACAATCTGAAAGGCGATTTCGCTGAGCTGCGGGCGTTTTTGCTGAAGTAAATACTGGCTGGAGTTAGTGCGACTGAAGTTAGTGCTGGCTGTCCCCCATCCCGACCTTCCCCCGCAAGCGGGGGAAGGAGACGCTGCCACATGCAGCTTCCCAACTCACATATTGCAGCATCTTCCTCCCCCATTTATGGGGGAGGACCGAGGAGGGGGGCAGCGAGCACAATCCAGGGCAGCGCTTGCTAAACTATTTCTGCTCGCGGCGCTTAAACACCAGCTCGTTATCTTTGCTTTCTGCCGCATCAAAGAAGTAGCCATCCACATCGAATTTCTTCAACTGCGCTGGCTTGGTCAGGCGATTCTGAATCACATAGCGGCTCATCAAACCACGCGCTTTTTTGGCGTAGAAGCTGATGACTTTAAACTTGCCGTTCTTCTCATCGAGGAACACCGGCTTGATCAATTCGCCATTGAGTTTCTTCGGCTTAATGGCTTTGAAATACTCATCGGATGCCAGATTAATCAGCACTTCATCGCCTTGCTCAGCAATCGCCTCGTTGAGCTTCTCTGTCAGCAGATCGCCCCAGAAGCCGTAAAGGTCTTTCCCGGCCGGATTCGCCAGCTTAATCCCCATCTCCAGACGATAGGGCTGCATTAAATCGAGCGGACGCAGCAAGCCGTATAAGCCGGAAAGCATGCGCAAGTGCTGCTGGGCAAACTCAAAGTCGCCATCGCTAAAGGTTTCTGCCTGCAAACCGGTATACACATCGCCTTTAAAGGCCAGAATCGCCTGACGTGCGTTATCCAGCGAGAAGGGCGGCTGCCACTGGTTAAAACGCTCGGCATTCAGATGCGCCAGCTTGTCGCTGATGCTCATCAGTGAGCTGATTTGCGCTGGTGAAAGATCGCGCGCAACGTCAATTAATTGGTGTGATTTTTCTAACAGCGCCGGTTGGGTAAAGCGTTGGGTCGCCAGCGGGCTTTCATAGTCCAGTGTCTTCGCTGGCGAGATTACCATCAGCATCGTTTACGTCCTCGTTGACCCGCAGGTTTATCAGGGAATTGAAGGGAAAAATGTCGCAGGGAGTGTAGCAAAAAAGCCGCAGAGATCGGCAAATCACTGCCATTTGTTAGCGCTATCGTAAAGGGCACTTCGTGGTGTTGCGCCGTCACTTGCGCGTGATATTATCGCAACAGCCTTTTACACCCTGACAGTCAACCTAAGAGAAAGAGAACCATGACGGACAAACTTACTTCCTTGCGTCAGCTGACTACTGTGGTCGCCGACACCGGTGATATCGCGGCGATGAAACTGTATCAGCCGCAAGACGCTACCACGAACCCTTCTTTGATTCTCAACGCCGCTCAAATCCCTGAATACCGCAAACTGATTGACGAAGCCATTAGCTGGGCACGTCAGCAGAGCAGCAACAAAGAAGATCAGCTGGCGCTGGTTTCTGACAAGCTGGCCGTCAACATTGGTCTGGAAATTCTCAAATTGATCCCAGGTCGCATCTCGACTGAAGTCGATGCGCGCCTCTCTTACGACACTGAAGCGAGCATCGCTAAAGCGCGTAGCCTGATCAAACTGTACAACGATGCTGGCATCAGCAATGACCGTATCCTGATCAAGCTGGCCTCAACCTGGCAGGGCATTCGTGCAGCTGAGCAGCTGGAAAAAGAAGGCATTAACTGCAACCTGACGCTGCTGTTCTCCTTCGCACAGGCGCGTGCATGTGCGGAAGCGGGCGTGTTCCTGATCTCGCCATTCGTTGGCCGTATCCTCGACTGGTACAAGCAGAACACCGACAAGAAAGAGTACGCCGCACACGAAGATCCAGGCGTGGTGTCTGTGGCTGAAATCTACAACTACTACAAGCAGCACGGTTATGAAACCGTGGTAATGGGCGCGAGCTTCCGTAATGTCGGCGAAATCATTGAGCTGGCTGGCTGCGACCGTCTGACCATTTCTCCGGGCCTGCTGAAAGAGCTGGCTGAGAGCGAAGGTACCGTTGAGCGTAAACTGAGCTACAGCGGCGAAGTGAAAGCGCGTCCAGCGAAGATGACTGAAGCTGAGTTCTTCTGGCAGCACAACCAGGATCCAATGGCCGTGACCAAACTGGCTGAAGGTATCCGCAACTTTGCCATCGATCAGGGCAAACTTGAGAAGATGATCGCCGAACTGCTGTAAGGTGATGTGCCGTGGCGGCGACCTGCTGCCACGGTTTTACGTTTTTTCCTCACTTCTTGTATTATCCTTTTTACTTCTCACGTCATTTGCTGCCTTGCAGCCAACCACAGCGATAACTCTATGGATACTTTACGTATTGGCTTAATTTCTGTTTCCGATCGTGCTGCTAACGGCATCTATCAGGATCAGGGCATTCCGGCATTAGAAAGCTGGCTCACTGCCGCGCTGGCGACGCCGTTTGAAATTGAAACGCGTCTGGTGCCGGATGAGCAGCCGATGATTGAACAGGCGATCTGCGAGCTGGTCGATGAGCTGTTCTGTCATTTGGTACTCACCACCGGCGGCACCGGACCCGCGCGACGCGATGTCACGCCGGATGCCACGCTAGCCGTCGCCGATCGTGAAATGCCCGGGTTCGGCGAGCAGATGCGCCAAATTAGCCTGCAGTTTGTGCCAACGGCCATTTTGTCGCGTCAGGTTGGCGTGATTCGCAAGCAGTCGCTGATCCTGAATCTGCCGGGCCAGCCGAAATCGATTAAAGAGACGCTGGAAGGCGTGAAAGCGGAAGATGGAACGGTCAACGTGCCGGGGATTTTTGCCGCTGTACCTTATTGTTTACAGCTTCTGGAAGGGCCGTATGTTGAAACGCATGACGCAGTGGTAGCAGCTTTTCGTCCTAAAAGTGCCCGTCGTGAGACAAATAACTAAAAAACGGCGTTTTCAGGCATAAAATCCAGCGGCGCTGGTGTGGCAAAATATTGACGGTATAGTAATCCAATCTTTACATAACGTATGTTTAGCCTCTGGATACCGCTGGATTATGGATACGCACGCAACGCGTCGACTTAACGGACAGGATTACAAAACCCTGTCGCTGGCCGCCCTTGGCGGGGCGCTGGAATTCTACGACTTCATTATTTTCGTTTTCTTTGCCGCGGTGATTGGCGAACTGTTCTTTCCGCCCGACATTCCTGAATGGCTGCGGCAGGTGCAGACGTTCGCCATCTTTGCCGCCGGCTATCTGGCGCGCCCATTAGGCGGCATTATCATGGCGCACTTTGGTGACAAAGTGGGCCGCAAGAAGATGTTTAGCCTGAGTATTCTGTTGATGGCGCTGCCCACGCTGGCGATGGGTGCGCTGCCAACGTATGCCAGCATTGGCATTGCCGCGCCGCTGTTGATGCTGCTGATGCGTGTGCTGCAGGGGGCGGCCATCGGCGGTGAAGTACCCGGCGCGTGGGTGTTTGTTGCCGAACATGTTCCTGAGAAACGCATCGGTTTCGCCTGCGGCACGCTGACAGCCGGTTTAACTGCCGGCATTTTACTGGGTTCGCTGGTGGCAACAGTACTGAATACCACGCTTTCACCGGCTGCCATTCGCGATCACGGCTGGCGTATTCCGTTCTTCCTTGGCGGGATTTTTGGCCTGCTGGCGATGTATCTACGCCGCTGGCTGCACGAAACGCCGGTGTTCCAGCAGATGCAGCAGCGTAAAGCGCTGGCGGATAAAATGCCGCTGCAAACTATTCTGGCCAGCCACAAGCGCGGCATTGTGATTTCGATGCTGCTTACCTGGCTGCTGTCAGCCTGCATTGTGGTGGTGATTTTGATGGCGCCGACGCTGATGCAGAAACAGCACGGCATCCCCGCGGCGCTCAGCCTGCAAGCCAACAGTTTCGCCACCATTATGCTGCTGCTGGGCTGCGTTATCGCCGGATGGCTGGTGGATCGCTTCGGCGCTGCGCGGTCGCTGATGGTCGGTTCATTACTGCTGGCGATGGGTAGCTGGAATTTCTTCCATCAATTAGGTAGCACGCCCGAAATGCTGTTTGTTTGGTATGGCTTAGCGGGCTTGAGCGTCGGCGTGGTGGGTGTGGTGCCGTTTGTCATGGTGCGCGCGTTCCCGGCCGCGGTGCGTTTTACCGGCATCTCGTTCTCATACAACGTGGCTTACGCGATTTTTGGCGGACTCACGCCGATTAGCGTGACGCTGATGATGAGCCTGACGCCGATGGCACCCGCGTGGTATGTGCTGGCGCTGGCAGGCATTGGTTTCATGGTGGGGATTTGGCTGTGGCGCGATAGCCGTCAACAGCATGCGCAGTTGGATATGTCGCTGCACTCGTCATAATAAACAACGCGGAGCCAATAGGCTCCGCGTTGTTTTTCTTCTCTTGCCACATTTACTCGCCGATCGGTAGGACGTTACGGCCAAATTTCTCGTTCAGCACTTCGCCCATCGCCAGATAGAAGGCGCTCGATCCGCAAATGATGCCAATCCAGCCGGCAAAACGCAGCAAGCCCGCGTTGTCGGTCAAATGACCTATCGCCAGCAGGGCAAACAGCAGCGTCAGGCTGGCAAAGATGAACTGCAGCATTTTGGGTGACTTCAGCGTGCCGAAGAACAGGAATGCAGTGAAAATGCCCCATAGCGCGAGATAGGCACCGAGGAAGTGGCCATCGGCTGCGGACGCTAACCCAAGCTTTGGCAGCAGCAGAATTGCCACCAGCGTTAACCAAAAGCTGCCGTACGAAGTGAACGCGGTCAAACCAAAGGTATTGCCTTTTTTATACTCCAGCAGCCCGGCAAAGATCTGCGCGATGCCACCGTAAAAGATGCCCATTGCCAGGATGATCACATCCATAGCGAACAGGCCGGTGTTATGTAAGTTAAGCAGGATGGTGGTCATACCAAATCCCATCAGGCCCAACGGAGCGGGATTCGCCAGCGTGGTGTTGCTCATAATTCCTCAGAAGCAGCGTTTAAATGTTGTTAGTTTTTTTAGCCACGTAAGCCGCCGGGGCCGCGTGGCGCTGCATAATAAGCGGCCTGTTTTTGGCCAACTTTGATCTTAATCGACCAGAGAATGAAATTTTTTTTAGTTTTAACCCTTGATGCGCATCGAACCGGCCCCATTTACTTGTCATCGAGCGTTGTGAGGCAGCAAAAAAAGCCTGCTTCAGCAGTTGAAAGTGGTCAGTTTGACCGCATCTCTGTTTCACAACCCTAATTGGCAAAGAATTTAAGTGGGAGATGTTTAGATGGGTAAGATTATTGGTATTGACTTGGGTACAACCAACTCATGTGTTGCGGTTATGGATGGTGGTAAAGCGCGCGTGCTGGAAAACGCCGAAGGCGATCGCACCACGCCGTCGATCATTGCGTATGCACAGGATGGCGAAACTCTGGTTGGTCAACCGGCTAAACGTCAGTCTGTGACCAACCCGCAGAATACCCTGTTCGCGATTAAGCGCCTGATTGGCCGTCGCTTCCAGGACGAAGAAGTACAGCGTGATATTAAAATCATGCCTTACAAAATCATCGGCGCTGACAACGGCGACGCATGGCTGGATGTTAAAGGCCAGAAAATGGCACCGCCGCAGATCTCTGCTGAAGTGCTGAAAAAAATGAAGAAAACCGCGGAAGATTTCCTCGGTGAAGCAGTAACTGAAGCGGTTATTACCGTACCGGCTTACTTCAACGATGCGCAGCGTCAGGCAACCAAAGACGCCGGCCGTATCGCGGGTCTGGAAGTAAAACGTATCATCAACGAACCAACCGCAGCGGCACTGGCTTACGGTCTGGATAAAGGCCAGGGCAACCGCACCATCGCTGTTTACGACCTGGGCGGTGGTACTTTCGATATCTCAATCATTGAGATCGATGAAGTTGATGGCGAGAAAACCTTTGAAGTGTTGGCAACCAACGGTGATACCCACCTTGGTGGTGAAGACTTCGATAGCCGTCTGATTAACTATCTGGTGGCAGAGTTTAAGAAAGATCAGGGCATCGATCTGCACAACGATCCACTGGCAATGCAGCGTCTGAAAGAAGCCGCAGAGAAAGCCAAGATCGAGCTGTCTTCAGCGCAGCAGACCGACGTTAACCTGCCGTACATCACGGCGGATGCGACCGGTCCTAAGCACCTGAACATTAAAGTGACTCGTGCGAAGCTGGAATCACTGGTTGAAGATCTGGTTGCGCGCTCTATCGAGCCGCTGAAAGTCGCTCTGCAGGATGCCGGTCTGTCAGTTTCTGACATTAACGATGTCATCCTGGTAGGCGGTCAAACGCGTATGCCAATGGTTCAGGCCAAAGTCACTGAGTTCTTTGGTAAAGAGCCACGTAAAGACGTGAACCCGGATGAAGCGGTTGCTGTAGGTGCTGCGGTTCAGGGTGGCGTGTTGGCGGGTGAAGTAAAAGACGTTCTGCTGCTGGACGTGACCCCGCTGTCGCTGGGTATCGAAACCATGGGTGGCGTGATGACGTCGCTGATCAGCAAGAACACCACTATCCCAACCAAGCACAGCCAGGTGTTCTCGACGGCTGAAGACAATCAGTCTGCCGTGACCATTCACGTGCTGCAGGGTGAGCGTAAGCGTTCTGGTGATAACAAATCACTGGGCCAGTTCAACCTCGACGGTATTCAGTCTGCACCGCGCGGCATGCCGCAGATCGAAGTCACCTTCGATATCGATGCGGATGGTATCCTGCACGTGTCGGCGAAAGACAAAAACAGCGGTAAAGAGCAGAAGATCACCATCAAGGCTTCTTCTGGTCTGAACGAAGAAGAGATCGAAAAAATGGTGCGTGACGCGGAAGCTAACGCCGAGTCTGACCGTAAGTTCGAAGAGCTGGTTCAGACCCGTAACCAGGGCGATCAGATTTCGCACAGCACGCGTAAGCAGTTAGATGAAGCTGGCGACAAACTGTCTGCCGATGATAAAGCACCGATCGAAGCGGCATTGACTGAGCTGAACACGGCGCTGAAAGGCGAAGACAAAGCTGAAATCGAAGCCAAAATGCAGGCATTGATGGAAGTGTCCAGCAAACTGATGGAGCTGGCACAGCAGCAAGGTCAATCATCTGATGCAGGCGATGCGTCTGCACAGAAAGATGACGACGTTGTCGATGCTGAATTCGAAGAAGTTAAAGACAAAAAATAATTGCCCCTGACCGGGCGCGACGGCTGGCCTGACAGCCGTTGAAACCAGCACGGGCGTAGGAGATCTCTCCACGCCCGTGCGATCATGTTAAGGGCAGAACAAATATGGCTAAGAGTGATTTATACGAGATCTTAGGCGTCTCTAAATCCGCTGATGAGCGTGAAATCAAAAAGGCTTATAAGCGCCTGGCGATGAAATACCATCCGGACCGTAATCCGGACAATAAAGAAGCCGAAGCGAAATTTAAAGAAATCAAAGAAGCCTACGAAATTCTGACCGATGCGCAGAAGCGTGCAGCCTACGACCAATACGGTCATGCGGCCTTTGAACAAGGTGGTATGGGTGGCGGCGGTGGCTTCGGCGGCGGCGGTGCTGATTTCAGCGATATCTTTGGCGACGTATTTGGCGATATCTTTGGTGGTGGCCGCCGTCAGCGTGCCTCACGTGGCGCCGATTTACGCTACAACATGGAGCTAACGCTGGAAGAAGCGGTACGCGGCGTGACCAAAGAGATCCGCATTCCTACGCTGGAAGAGTGTGATGTTTGCCACGGCAGCGGCGCGAAAGCGGGAACCAAACCACAGACATGTCATACCTGTCATGGTGCGGGCCAGGTACAGATGCGTCAGGGCTTCTTCACAGTGCAGCAGGCGTGTCCAACCTGTCACGGTCGCGGTTCGGTGATCAAAGATCCGTGCAACGCCTGTCATGGTCACGGTCGCGTTGAGCGCAGTAAAACCCTGTCAGTGAAAATTCCTGCAGGCGTGGACACCGGCGATCGCATTCGTCTGAGCGGCGAAGGTGAAGCAGGCGAACACGGCGCACCGGCAGGCGATCTCTACGTTCAGGTGTCGGTGAAAAAACACCCGATCTTTGAGCGTGAAGATAACAACCTGTACTGCGAAGTGCCGATTAACTTCGCCATGGCTGCATTGGGTGGCGAGATAGAAGTGCCAACCCTGGATGGTCGCGTAAACCTGAAAGTGCCTTCTGAAACGCAAACCGGCAAACTGTTCCGCATGCGCGGCAAAGGCGTGAAATCGGTGCGTGGTGGCGCGGTGGGTGATTTGCTGTGTCGTGTGGTGGTGGAAACGCCTGTTAGCCTCAACGACAAGCAAAAAGCGCTGCTGCGTGAACTGGAAGAGAGCTTTGGCGGTGCTGGCGGTGAGAAAAATAGCCCGCGCTCTAAGAGCTTCTTTGACGGCGTAAAAAAATTCTTTGATGACCTAACCCGTTAAATTTGCCGGGCAGGGTTAAAAAGCGGAGAGGAAACTCTCCGCTTTTTTTATGTTTCGCCACTCACGCGTCACTCCTGATATATGCTCAATTTTGCCCATCACTTGATGTACGCCAAAAACGTCATCGCAAAGGCTCGGTATTATCGAGCATTAAACGAGACATAAGCTGCTTTTAACGAGGTGTTTGAATCGCTACACTTCTCAGCCAAATGTCTCTACTCAGGAGGAGTTGTGAACAAACCCCGTTCTATTCGAAGCTTACTTAAAAGCTTTATTGCCAGCGATGCCAGTAATGGCTTAGTGCTGATTCTGGCTGCCGTCGCGGCAATGATTTTGGCTAACAGCGCGGAGACCGCTCAAGGCTATCAAGCGTTTCTCGCGCAACCGGTACAGATTCGCTTTGGCGCATTAGATATCAGTAAAGACCTGCTGCTGTGGATCAACGATGCGATGATGGCGTTGTTCTTCCTGGTCATCGGTCTGGAAGTGAAACGTGAACTGATTACCGGCGAACTCGCTAGCCGCGATCGCGCCATTTTCCCGGTGATTGCTGCGCTCGGCGGTATGGTTGTGCCGGGGCTGATATTTTTTGCCTTGAATCATGGCGATCCTATCGCACGTAATGGCTGGGCGATCCCAACTGCTACCGATATCGCCTTCGCTTTAGGCGTATTGGCATTGTTAGGCAGCCGCGTACCGACCGCGCTGAAAGTTTTCCTGATGGCGCTGGCAATTATTGATGACCTCGGTGCCATCGTGATTATCGCGCTGTTTTACACCAGCGACCTGTCTGTGATGTCCTTGAGCGTGGCGGCGGGCGCAATTGTGTTGCTGGCGATTCTCAATCGCTGTGGTGTACGTAATATCGCAATCTATATGCTGGTCGGCATCGTGTTGTGGACTGCGGTGCTGAAATCTGGCGTACACGCCACACTGGCGGGCGTCGTTGTCGGCTTCTTCGTGCCGCTGGAGGAGAAGAACGGCCATTCACCGGCTGAGCATTTAGCGCATGGCTTGATGCCATGGGTAAACTGGCTGATTCTGCCGCTGTTCGCTTTTGCAAATGCGGGGATTTCGCTGAGCGGTATCACCTTTATGGATGCGCTGTCGCCAGAGCCGCTGGGTATCATTCTGGGCTTGCTGATAGGTAAACCACTGGGGATTACGCTGTTCTGCTGGTTGGCGGTGAAGTGGCGGCTGGCGGTACTGCCAGCGGGCACCACGATACGCGATATCATGGCGATTGGTGTGTTGTGCGGTATCGGCTTTACCATGTCGATCTTTATCAGCTCACTGGCCTTTGATGCTGCCCACGAGCAACTGGTGACCTTCTCCAAACTGGGCATTTTAAGCGGCTCACTGCTCTCGGCGGTAATTGGTTATACGCTGCTGCGGATTAAATTGCGTTAATAGAGGAAGGAGGCGAAAGCCTCCTTTTTTGCCAATGAATCAGCTCAACTTTAATCATCTCTACTATTTCTGGCAGGTGTGTAAAACCGGTTCGGTGGTGCGTGCAGCGGATGTGCTGTGCCTGGCGCCACAAACTGTCACCGGCCAAATTAAAGCACTGGAAGAGCAGCTCGGCGGGGTGTTGTTTCGTCGTCAGGGGCGCGGATTAGTGCCCAGTGAATTGGGGCAGCTGGTATTTCGTTATGCCGATCGTATGTTCATGCTGAGCCAGGAAATGCTCGATATCGTTAACTATCGCAAAGAGTCACATCTGCTGTTTGATGTCGGCGTGGCGGATGCGCTATCGAAGCAGTTAGTGAGTAAAGTGCTTGAGGCGGCGGTGGTGGCAGAAGAGAGAATTCATTTGCGCTGCTTTGAATCGACACACGAAATGCTGCTGGAGCAGCTTAGCCAACATAAGCTGGATATGATCCTCTCCGATTGTCCTATTGATTCTACCCAGCAGGAAGGGCTGTTTTCGGTGAAGCTGGGCGAGTGTCCAATCAGTTTCTGGTGCAACACGCCTGTACCGGCGCAGCCTTTTCCCGTCTGCCTCGAAGAGCGTCGCTTACTGATCCCCGGTCGTCGTTCGATGCTGGGGCGCAAATTGCTGAACTGGATTCACAGCCAGGGCTTGCAGGTCGAGATTCTGGGTGAGTTTGATGATGCGGCCTTAATGAAGGCGTTTGGCGCGCTTAACAACGCGATATTCGTGGCTCCCACGCTTTATGGCGACGGCATTTATCGTGATGATGCTATCAGGGAGATTGGTCGTTTGGATGCGGTGATGGAGGAGTATCACGTCATTTTTGCTGAAAGGATGATTCAGCATCCGGCCGTGCAACGTATTTGCAATCGCGATTTCAGCGCGCTATTTACCCGCGAATAACAGGCATAAAAAAACCGGCTAAGCGCCGGTTCTTTTTACAAAGCGATGAACAGACGGGCGATTAAGCCAGTTTGTTGATCTGTGCAGTCAGGTTTGCTTTATGACGTGCAGCTTTGTTTTTGTGGATCAGACCTTTAGCAGCCTGACGGTCCACGAGTGGTTGCATTTCGTTGAATGCGTTCTGCGCAGCAGCTTTGTCGCCTGTTGCGATAGCCGCGTATACTTTCTTGATGAAAGTACGCATCATTGAACGGTTGCTTGCGTTATGCTTGCGACGTTTCTCAGATGTTACGGCGCGTTTCTTAGCTGATTTGATATTAGCCAAGGTCCAACTCCCAAATGTGATCTATATGGACAAATCAAAGGCCGAGGACTATGCCTTTTGCGCCTTCTTATGTCAATGGATTTGTGCAAATAAGCGTCGTTTTAAAAACAACACTCGATTACGTAATTGATGGCGCAGGATTCTACCAGCAACGCGGCGTTGAATACAGTATTTCGCAGCAAAAATCTTCAGATCCTCGCTAAGCAACTGGCTACGCATGGAATAAGCCGCTCCAGAAGCAGGAAAGGCACGTATACGGGTTAACCTAAACGCCATTCAAGGGTATAATCCGCCGATTTCCACCGGTTTGAGTCAGCCATGAAGTTTATCCGCGGTATTTACAATCTGAAAGAGCAGCATCGCGGCTGCGTCCTGACCATAGGCAATTTTGACGGCGTACATCGCGGCCACCAGGCTTTGATGGCGGAGCTGATTGCCGAAGGACGTCAACGCAATCTGCCGGTGGTGGTGATGCTGTTCGAGCCACAACCGCTTGAACTGTTTGCCGGCGATAAAGCCCCGGCGCGCCTTACACGTTTGCGTGAAAAGCTGAAATACCTTGAGCAAGCCGGTGTTGATGCGGTGTTGTGCGTGCGTTTTGATCGCCGCTTCGCCGCGCATTCGGCGCAGAGTTTTATTGCTGAATTGCTGGTGGACAAGTTGAACGTGAAGTTCCTTGCCGTGGGCGATGATTTCCGCTTTGGCGCTGGTCGCCAGGGGGATTTCCTGCTATTACAGAAAGCCGGTGCGGAGTATGGCTTCGAGGTCATCAGCACCCAGACTTACTGTGACAGCGGCAAGCGCATCAGCAGCACGGCGGTACGTCAGGCGCTGGCGCAGGATGATTTCGCGCAAGCCGAAGCGCTGCTGGGCCATCCGTTCAGCATCTCAGGTCGCGTCGTGCACGGTGATGCACTGGGGCGCACCATCGGTTTTCCTACTGCTAACCTCCCTTTACGTCGTACCGTTACGCCGGTTAAAGGCGTGTTTGCGGTTGAAGTTTTGGGCCTTGGTGAGCAGCCGCTGCCGGGCGTGGCCAACATTGGTACGCGTCCTACGGTAAAAGGTTTACGTCAGCAGCTTGAAGTTCACCTGCTCGACACAAATATGAATCTCTATGGACGCCACATTGACGTGGTATTGAAACAGAAGATTCGCGATGAACAGCGTTTCGCTTCGCTGGACGCGTTGAAAGAACAAATTGCGAAAGATGTGGTGACGGCCCGCCAATTCTTTGGGCTAAAAACACCGGTTTAATGACCGAAATACGGAATCGAGAATCTGATGAGTGACTATAAATCTACCCTGAATTTGCCGGAAACGGGGTTCCCGATGCGTGGCGATCTGGCCAAGCGCGAACCGGGAATGCTGCAACGTTGGTATGATGACAACCTGTACGGCATCATCCGCGAAGCCAAAAAAGGGAAAAAAACCTTTATTTTGCATGATGGCCCTCCCTATGCGAACGGCAGCATTCATATCGGTCACTCAGTTAACAAGATTCTGAAAGACATTATCGTTAAGTCGAAAGGCATGGCGGGCTATGACTCGCCGTACGTTCCAGGCTGGGACTGCCACGGCTTGCCGATTGAACACAAAGTTGAGCAGATGATTGGCAAGCCGGGCGAGAAGGTGAGCGCGGCTGAATTTCGTGCAGCTTGCCGTCAATATGCGGCTGAACAGGTTGAAGGTCAGAAAAATGACTTCATCCGTCTCGGCGTATTAGGCGACTGGGATCGTCCTTACCTGACGATGAATTTCCAGACAGAAGCCAACATCATCCGCGCACTGGGTAAAATCATCGGCAACGGCCATCTGCACAAAGGCGCTAAGCCGGTGCACTGGTGTATGGATTGCCGCTCAGCGCTGGCCGAAGCGGAAGTCGAGTACTACGACAAAACCTCACCCTCCATCGACGTGATGTTCAATGCCGTTGATGCTGACGCAGTACGCGCTAAGTTTGGCGTCACCGCTTCAGAAGGCCCGGTTTCTCTGGTTATCTGGACCACCACGCCGTGGACCATGCCGGCCAACCGCGGGATCTCGCTGCATCCGGAATTTGAATACCAGCTGCTGCAGATTGAAGGTCGCAGCCTGATCCTCGCTAAAGAGATGGTTGAGAGCGTGATGAAGCGCGCGGGCATCAGCGACTGGACAGTGCTGGGCGAATGCAACGGCGCTGCGCTGGAGCTGCAGCTGTTCCAGCATCCGTTCCTTGAGCAGATCCAATCTAAAGTGGTTCTGGGTGAGCACGTTACGCTGGAAGCCGGTACCGGTGCGGTACACACCGCGCCAGGCCACGGCCCGGATGACTATGTCATCGGTCAGAAATATGGTCTGGAAACCGCCAATCCGGTTGGTCCGGACGGCGCCTATCTGCCAGGCACTTATCCAACGCTGGATGGTGTGAACGTCTTTAAAGCTAACGACATGATCGTTGAGCTGCTAAAAGAGAAAGGTGCGCTGCTGCACGTTGAAAAACTGCTGCATAGCTATCCACACTGCTGGCGTCACAAAACGCCGATCATCTTCCGTGCCACGCCGCAATGGTTTATCAGCATGGATCAGAAAGGTCTGCGTGCGCAGTCGCTGAAAGAGATCAAAGGCGTGCAGTGGATCCCGGATTGGGGCCAGGCGCGTATCGAAGCGATGGTCGCTAACCGTCCAGACTGGTGTATCTCACGTCAGCGTACGTGGGGCGTGCCGATGGCGCTGTTCGTGCATAAAGAGAGCGAGCAGTTGCATCCAGATACGCTGGAGCTGATGGAAAAAGTCGCCAAACGGGTTGAGCAGGACGGCATCCAGGCGTGGTGGGATCTCGACCCGCGCGACCTGATGGGCGACGACGCTGACCACTACGTTAAAGTGCCAGACACCTTAGACGTCTGGTTCGACTCCGGATCAACCAGCTACGCGGTCGTTGATGCGCGTGCAGAGTTTGGTGGTCACACGCCAGATATGTATCTGGAAGGTTCGGATCAGCATCGCGGCTGGTTCATGTCTTCTCTGATGATCTCTACGGCGATGAAAGGCAAAGCGCCTTATCGTCAGGTACTGACGCACGGCTTCACCGTCGATGGTCAGGGCCGCAAAATGTCGAAATCTATCGGCAACACCGTGGCACCGCAGGACGTGATGGATAAGCTGGGCGCGGACATTCTGCGTCTGTGGGTCGCCTCAACCGATTACTCCGGTGAGATGGCGGTATCCGACGAAATCCTCAAACGTGCCGCAGACAGCTATCGTCGTATCCGTAACACCGCGCGTTTCCTGCTGGCTAACCTTGCTGGCTTCAACCCGGCGACCGATTGCGTTAATCCGGAAGAGATGGTGGTGGTGGATCGCTGGGCGGTCGGCCGCGCGCTGGCAGCGCAACAGGATATCGTGCAGTCCTACGAGAACTATGATTTCCATGAAGTGGTGCAGCGCCTGATGCACTTCTGCTCCATTGAAATGGGCTCGTTCTATCTTGATGTGATCAAAGATCGTCAGTACACCGCGAAAGGTGACAGCCTGGCGCGTCGCAGCTGCCAAACCGCACTGTGGCACATCGTTGAAGCGCTGGTGCGCTGGATGGCGCCAATCATGTCCTTCACCGCTGACGAAATCTGGGGCTATCTGCCGGGCGAGCGTGCGAAATACGTGTTCACCGAAGAGTGGTACCAGGGTCTGTTTGGTCTGGCGGAGAACGAAGCGCTGAACGACGCTTATTGGGATGACCTGCTGAAAGTTCGCGGCGAAGTGAACAAGGTCATTGAGCAAGCGCGTAGTGATAAACGCATCGGTGGTGCGCTGGAAGCCACGGTCACGCTTTACGCAGATGCCGAGCTGGCAGCCAAGCTGCAGGCGCTGGGCGATGAGCTGCGTTTTGTGCTGCTAACCTCAGGTGCGACAGTAGCGGATTACGCCACGGCCAGCGATGAAGCGCAGCAGAGCGAGCTGTTAAAAGGTCTGAAAATTGCGCTGCACAAAGCAGAAGGCGAGAAATGTCCGCGCTGCTGGCATTACACTACTGACGTTGGCCAGAATCCGGAGCATGCTGCGGTGTGCGGTCGTTGCTACACCAACGTCGCCGGCAATGGCGAACAGCGGAAATTTGCCTGATGAGTAAAGCGCTCTCTTCGACTGGTTTGCGCTGGCTGTGGCTGGTGCTGGTGGTGATCGCCATCGATTTTGGCAGCAAGATGTGGATCATCAACAACATGATGCTGCATGAAACGCAGCCGCTGATGCCGTTCCTGAACCTGTTCTACGCGCACAACTATGGCGCGGCGTTCAGTTTCCTGGCCGACAAAGGAGGCTGGCAGCGCTGGTTCTTTGCCGGTATCGCCGTTGCTATCGTGGTGGCGCTGCTGGTGATGATGTATCGCAATGCGGCCACGAACAAATTAACCAATATTGCCTACGCGCTGATTATTGGCGGGGCGTTAGGTAACCTGTTTGACCGTTCATATCACGGCTTTGTGGTCGATTTTATCGACTTCTATGTCGGAGACTGGCACTTCGCGACCTTTAACATCGCTGACTGTGCCATCTGCATCGGCGCGGCGCTGGTGGTGCTGGAAGGTTTTCTCAGCCCGAACGGCAAACCGGCTAAGGAATAAAAGATGACAGACTTAGTTCAGCGCGATAGCGCGTTGCTGGTGCATTTCACGCTGAAGCTGGAAGATGGTTCGACAGCTGAATCCACGCGCGCCAACGGCAAACCTGCGCTGTTCCGTCTGGGCGATGGTAGCCTGTCGGGCGCGCTGGAACAGCAGCTGATCGGGCGTAAAGTGGGCGATAAGCACGCGTTTACGCTGGAACCGGAAGATGCGTTTGGTGGCACCAGTCCGGATCTGGTTCAGTACTTCTCGCGCCGTGACTTTAACGATGCGGGCGAGCCGGAAGTGGGTGCCATCATGCTGTTTAGCGGTCGAGGCGGCAGCGAAATGCCGGGTGTGATTCGTGAAGTTTCCGGCGACTCGATCACCGTGGATTTCAACCATCCGCTAGCGGGTCAACGCATTCAGTTCGACATTGAAGTGCTGGAGATTGATCCGGTGCTGGAGGGCAACGATGCAAATCCTGTTAGCTAACCCGCGCGGTTTCTGCGCAGGCGTCGATCGCGCCATCAGCATCGTTGAGCGCGCGCTGGAGATGTATGGCGCGCCCATCTATGTGCGCCACGAAGTGGTGCATAACCGCTACGTGGTGAGCAGCCTGCGCGAGCGCGGCGCCATCTTCATTGAAGAGATCGCCGAAGTGCCAGACAACGCGATTTTGATCTTCTCGGCGCACGGTGTCTCACAAGCGGTTCGCGCCGAAGCCAAAGCACGTAATCTCACCATGTTGTTCGATGCCACCTGTCCGCTGGTGACCAAAGTGCATATGGAAGTCGCGCGCGCCAGCCGCAAAGGTGTCGAAGCGATCCTCATTGGTCACGCGGGCCATCCCGAAGTGGAAGGCACCATGGGCCAATACAGTAATCCGAACGGTGGCATGTATCTGGTGGAATCACCGGAAGATGTGTTTAAGCTGAACGTGAAAGATGAGCGCAATCTATGCTTTATGACGCAGACTACGCTCTCCGTCGATGATACCTCGGACGTGATTGATGCTTTGCGTCAGCGCTTCCCGGCAATTATCGGTCCACGCAAAGATGACATCTGCTATGCCACCACTAACCGTCAGGAAGCGGTACGCGTGTTGGCGCGTGATGCTGAAGTGGTGCTGGTGGTGGGGTCGAAAAACTCCTCTAACTCTAATCGCCTGGCGGAACTGGCGCAGCGTGCTGGCAAGCTGGCGAAGCTGATTGATTCAGCGGATGACATCCAGGAAGAGTGGGTCAAAGATAAGCAGATCATCGGCGTCACCGCGGGAGCATCAGCGCCGGATATTCTGGTGCAGCAGGTAATCCAGCGTTTGCGTGAGCTCGGCGGAGAAGCAGCCATTGAGCTGATTGGTCGCGAAGAGAACATCGTGTTTGAAGTACCGAAAGAGCTGCGCGTCGACGTACGCAACGTGCAGTAAGCGCTTCGCGCCACAGTAAAAATCAGGCCGACATTGTTCGGCCTTTTCTTTGTCTGTCGCCACCTAAAATCCCACTTCCAGCATGCGGGATTGCTTTTACTGATAATGTTTCGCGGCTGGCATAAAATTCTTATTATCCCTTTATTATTGTGGCGTGACGGTTATCGGACCGTTAACCTGTTTACGCTTTATATGCATAGATTTGTATCAGGAATGAATAATTATGAGTGAAATCCGCATTGCTATCGTTGGTGCGCCGGGTCGCATGGGACGCAATTTGATTCAGGCCGTTCAGCAGGCGGAAGGTGTCGTGCTCGGTGCCGCATTGGCGCGCAGCGGTTCCTCGCTGTTGGGTGTTGATGCGGGGGAGTTGGCGGGCGTCGGCAAAACCGGCGTGATCGTCACCGACGATCTGCATCAGGTGAGCAATGATTTCGATGTCTTAATCGACTTCACCCGCCCGGAAGGCACGCTGGAGTATCTGGCGTTTTGCCGCCAGCACAAAAAGGCGATGGTGATCGGTACCACCGGTTTTGATGAGGCGGGTAAAGCAGCGATTCGCGCGGCTGCGCAAGAGATTGGTATCGTGTTTGCCGCCAACTTCAGTGTTGGCGTCAATCTGGTGCTAAACCTGCTGCAGCAGGCAGCGAAAGTGATGGGTGACTACGCAGATATTGAAATTGTAGAAGCGCATCACCGTCATAAAGTTGATGCACCATCAGGTACCGCGCTGGCAATGGGCGAAGCCATTGCCGATGCCATGAACTGGAAGCTGGACGAGCATGCGGTGTATGCCCGTGAAGGCCATACCGGTGAGCGTAAAGCACAAACCATCGGTTTCGCTACGGTGCGCGCCGGCGATATCGTGGGCGAACATACTGCGATGTTTGCGGATATCGGCGAGCGCGTAGAGATTACCCACAAGGCTTCCAGCCGCATGACCTTCGCAAATGGCGCGGTTAAGGCTGCAAGCTGGCTTAAGAACAACAAATCTGGCCTTTATGACATGCGTGACGTGCTGGATTTATCGATGTTGTGAGTGTTGTGAACCATCGTGATGTGGTTATTTCAATCGGTAAGACCTTGATTGACGAGGGCAATGTTTTCATTGCCCTTTATTTTATCTATAAATAACCATCTTGTTGTGTATTTATCATGAAGTCTTTATTTATCGTGGCTTTTGGTTATTTATCAGCCTGCTTAAGGCTGTTTTTGACCATTTGGTCAAAAATTTATGCGTGCTAGCACCATTTTGTGATTATTGCCGCCAGGCAACCGATTATTTTTCCGAGTTATCACGCTCTTTTGTCGCCTTTCCCCGTTTTTAACATTCAGTTGCCCGAAATATACAAAAAAATAGCCACGTGGTGTAGACAAGCTGCGGGTCGATCATTAGAATGCGCGCAATTTGCCAAAATTCGAGTACTCAGGCGGGTTTTGCATTGATTCTGGCACTGCTTTTGAATTAATATGCAAATATTGTGACTGTTTATTCCCTGGAGGATGTTTTGATTAAGTCAGCGCTCTTGGTTCTGGAAGACGGAACCCAATTCCACGGTCGGGCCATCGGGGCAACGGGGTCGGCAGTGGGAGAAGTTGTTTTCAACACTTCAATGACCGGTTATCAAGAAATCCTCACTGATCCTTCCTATTCCCGCCAAATCGTTACCCTCACTTATCCCCATATCGGCAATGTTGGCGTTAACGCCGCCGATGAAGAATCCAGCCAAATCCATGCTCAAGGCCTCGTTATTCGCGATCTGCCGCTGATTACCAGCAACTTCCGCAGTGAAGAGAGTCTGTCAGCTTACCTGCAGCGCAATAACATCGTCGGTATCGCCGATATCGACACGCGCAAACTGACCCGTTTGCTGCGTGAGAAAGGTGCTCAGAGTGGCTGCATTATTGCGGGCGATAATCCGGATGCCGCACTGGCGCTACAGAAAGCGCAGGCGTTCCCGGGCTTGAAAGGGATGGATCTGGCGAAAGAAGTCACCACCGCAGAGACCTACGCATGGCAGCAGGGCAGTTGGACGCTGGAAGGCGACCTGCCGGAGCAGAAAAGCGCGGAAGCGCTGCCGTTCCACGTGGTGGCCTATGATTACGGCGCTAAGCGCAATATCCTGCGCATGCTGGTGGATCGCGGCTGCCGCCTGACGGTGGTACCGGCACAAACCCCGGCAGACGAGGTGCTGGCACTTAATCCAGACGGTATTTTCCTGTCGAATGGCCCTGGCGATCCTGAGCCGTGCGACTATGCCATTAACGCGATTCAGGCGTTCCTGAACACGGACATTCCAGTGTTCGGCATCTGCCTCGGCCATCAGTTATTAGCGCTGGCGAGCGGTGCTAAAACCATCAAGATGAAGCTCGGCCACCACGGCGGCAACCACCCGGTGAAAGATCTCGATAACAATACCGTGATGATTACCGCGCAGAACCACGGTTTTGCGGTTGATGACAGCCAGTTGCCAGCGAATCTGCGCGTGACGCATGTGTCGCTGTTCGACAAAACCGTGCAGGGCATTCATCGCACCGACAAACCGGCCTTCAGCTTCCAGGGACATCCGGAAGCGAGCCCAGGCCCGCACGACGCGGCGCCGCTGTTCGATCACTTTATCGAACTGATCGAAGCTTACCGTTCTAACGCGAAGTAATCAGGAGCCCACGATGCCAAAACGTACAGACATAAAATCCATCCTGATCCTTGGCGCTGGCCCGATCGTAATCGGCCAGGCATGTGAATTTGACTACTCCGGTGCGCAAGCGTGTAAAGCGCTGCGCGAAGAGGGTTACCGCGTCATTCTGGTGAACTCGAACCCGGCCACAATCATGACCGACCCGGAAATGGCCGATGCCACCTACATCGAGCCGATTCACTGGGAAGTGGTACGCAAAATTATCGAAAAAGAGCGCCCGGATGCGGTGCTGCCGACCATGGGCGGCCAGACTGCGCTGAACTGTGCGCTGGAGCTAGAGCGTCAAGGCGTGCTGGCTGAATTCGGCGTCACCATGATTGGTGCCACCGCCGATGCGATTGACAAAGCCGAAGATCGCCGCCGTTTCGACGTAGCGATGAAAAGCATTGGTTTGGGCACCGCGCGTTCCGGTATTGCGCACAACATGGAAGAAGCGCTGGCGGTGGCCGAAGACGTTGGCTTCCCGTGCATCATCCGTCCTTCCTTTACCATGGGCGGCACCGGCGGCGGTATCGCCTATAACCGCGAAGAGTTCGAAGAGATTTGCGAGCGCGGTCTGGATCTGTCTCCAACCAATGAGCTGCTGATTGACGAGTCGCTGATTGGCTGGAAAGAGTACGAGATGGAAGTGGTGCGTGATAAAAACGACAACTGCATCATCGTCTGTTCAATCGAAAACTTCGATGCGATGGGCATCCACACCGGTGACTCGATCACCGTGGCGCCAGCGCAAACCCTGACCGACAAAGAGTATCAAATCATGCGTAACGCCTCGCTGGCGGTACTGCGTGAGATCGGTGTAGAAACCGGCGGTTCTAACGTTCAGTTCTCGGTGAACCCGAAAGATGGCCGTATGATCGTTATCGAAATGAACCCGCGCGTGTCCCGTTCGTCGGCGCTGGCATCGAAAGCCACCGGCTTCCCGATTGCTAAAGTGGCAGCGAAGCTGGCGGTGGGCTTCACCCTCGATGAGCTGATGAACGACATCACCGGCGGCTTAACGCCTGCGTCGTTTGAACCCTCTATCGACTACGTCGTGACTAAAATTCCTCGTTTCAACTTCGAGAAGTTCGCTGGCGCCAACGATCGCCTGACTACGCAGATGAAATCAGTGGGTGAAGTGATGGCGATTGGCCGTACTTTCCAGGAATCGATGCAGAAAGCGCTGCGCGGCCTGGAAGTGGGCGCCAACGGTTTTGACCCGAAAGTCAGCCTGGACGATGCCGAAGCACTGACGCGCATTCGCCGTGAGCTGAAAGATGCCGGTTCTGACCGTATCTGGTACATCGCCGATGCCTTCCGTGCTGGCATGTCGGTGGATGGCGTGTTCAATCTCACCAACATCGACCGCTGGTTCCTGGTACAGATTGAAGAGCTGGTGCGTCTGGAAGAGCAGGTTGAACGCGAAGGCGTGAACTCGCTGAATGCTGAATTCCTGCGGGCCCTGAAACGTAAAGGCTTTGCCGATGTGCGTCTGGCCACGCTGGCCGGCGTTTCAGAAGGCGAAATTCGCAAGCTGCGTCAGCAGTTTAATCTGCATCCGGTCTACAAACGCGTCGATACCTGCGCCGCTGAATTTGCCACCGATACCGCGTATATGTACTCAACCTACGAGGAGGAGTGCGAAGCCAATCCAAATCAGGATCGTGAAAAAATTATGATTCTGGGCGGTGGTCCAAACCGTATCGGCCAGGGCATCGAGTTTGATTACTGCTGCGTGCATGCGGCGCTGGCACTGCGTGAAGACGGTTACGAAACCATCATGGTTAACTGTAACCCGGAAACCGTATCGACCGATTATGACACCTCAGATCGCCTCTACTTCGAGCCGGTCACGCTGGAAGATGTGCTGGAAATCGTGCGCATTGAGCAACCAAAAGGCGTCATCGTGCAGTATGGCGGCCAGACTCCGCTGAAACTGGCGCGCGCGCTGGAAGCGGCTGGCGTGCCGGTGATTGGTACCAGCCCGGATGCCATTGACCGTGCAGAAGACCGTGAACGTTTCCAGCAGGCGGTTGATCGCCTGAATCTGAAGCAACCGGCGAACGCCACCGTTGCCACGCTGGAGCAGGCGGTAGAAAAAGCGGCCGGTATCGGCTATCCGCTGGTGGTACGTCCTTCTTATGTGCTGGGCGGCCGCGCGATGGAAATCGTTTACGATGAAATCGACCTGAAGCGCTACTTCCAGACCGCGGTTTCGGTCTCTAACGATGCGCCGGTGTTGCTGGATCGTTTCCTCGACGACGCGGTTGAAGTGGATGTAGATGCGATTTGCGACGGCGAGCGTGTGCTGATTGGCGGCATTATGGAGCACATCGAGCAAGCAGGCGTGCACTCCGGTGACTCCGCATGTTCACTGCCAGCCTACACGCTGAGCACTGAAATTCAGAACGTGATGCGCCAGCAGGTAGAGAAACTGGCCTTTGAGCTGAACGTACGCGGCTTGATGAACGTGCAGTTTGCGGTGAAGGACAACGAGGTTTACCTGATTGAGGTTAACCCGCGTGCCGCACGTACCGTACCGTTTGTGTCGAAAGCCACCGGCGTGGCGCTGGCGAAAGTAGCGGCGCGCGTAATGGCCGGCAAAACGCTGGCGGAGCAGGGCGTCACCAAAGAAGTGATTCCTCCGTATTACTCGGTAAAAGAAGTGGTGCTGCCGTTCAACAAGTTCCCAGGTGTTGACCCGATTCTCGGCCCTGAAATGCGCTCTACCGGTGAAGTGATGGGCGTTGGTCGAACCTTCGCAGAAGCCTTTGCGAAAGCGATGCTGGGCGCGCAGAGCAATATGAAGAAAACCGGCCGTGCACTGTTGTCAGTACGTGAAGGCGATAAGAAACGTATCGTCGACCTGGCGGCGAAGCTGCAGAAGTTTGGTTTCGAGCTGGATGCCACGCACGGCACCGCAGTGGTACTGGGCGAAGCTGGCATTAATCCACGTCTGGTGAACAAGGTGCATGAAGGTCGTCCGCACATTCAGGATCGTCTGAAGAACGGCGAATATGCTTACATCGTGAACACCACTGCAGGACGTCAGGCGATTGAAGACTCTAAGCTGATTCGTCGCAGCGCACTGCAATATAAGGTGCATTACGACACTACGCTGAACGGCGGCTTTGCTACTGCGATGGCGCTGAATGCGGATCCAACAGAGCAGGTGATTTCCGTGCAGGAAATGCATGCGCAAATTAAAGGCTAATCAGTTCGTTAGCTAAAATAAGCGGCTCCTTCGGGGGCCGTTTTTATTTTGTCATTTGCTGCAATATGGAAATGCTTATACGTTAAAATTCTTTAGATTTGACATAACTTTTATCAGTTGATGCGGAAAACGTTACACCTCGGAATATCCGCACAAAATTATAAATAAGAACCCAGTAAGCGCACCGTACTATTTCGCTCGCTCACCAATAGAGCGCTCACCTTAACTGGGATATAAAAAATGCAAATGCGTGCTTTCACTCTCAGCGCTATTGCTGCGTTACTCGCAGCGGCGCCACTCGCCAGCCAGGCGGAAATTACTTTACTCAAGCAGGATCCCCAGGCGGGCGATCCGCTCAGCCGTCTCGACTTCAAAGTGGGCGGCAGTATTCGTCCGCAGTTCCAGCACCAAAATGGTGTGAACGACCAATCCTATAAACGTAATGGCTATGATGGCGGTTCACGTTTCCGCTTCACTGCGAATTACTACCTGTTTGATGACGTAAGCTGGGTCGGTTACTACGAGCTGGGTGTTAACTTCCCGGCTTGGTGGGGTTGGGACAATCATCATGCTGATGGCGCCAACAATACCACCCGTCGCCAACTTTACACGGGCTTCAAAAGTGCCACTTTGGGTGAGCTCTACTTTGGTCAGCAGAACAGCGTTTACTACGATGTAGTGGGCGCGAAGACCGATATCTGGGACTATGACATGTTGGCTCAGGGCCCAGGCAACGGTATTAATGGCGATTACGATGGTTCATATCGCTCGCGCAAAATGTTGAAGTACAAAAACACCTTCGGCGATGCAGATGTGTATGCATCTTATCTGTTTGAAGATAACGAGTTCCTGCCGGGTAACGGCCTACGCTACAAGCGTAAAGGCGGCGGCTCGCTGGGTGTGAACTATCACATCACCAAAGATCTGGCATGGGGAACCGCGTGGAACTACACCCGCGCAGATATTCGTAATCCAGGCAATGGTGACAGCAAGCGCTACGACCAGAATATCTACGGTACCGCATTGAGCTGGACGCCGGATAACTGGACGCTGTCAGCAGGTGCGGGTTGGTATGAAAACTTCTCTCCAACCAAACGTAATACGGTAAACAACTACTTCGCGGATGACGCGTGGGGTATTGAATACTTTGCCGGTTACAAATTCCCAATCGGTCAGTATGCGGTGAAATCAATTCAGCCTTACTTCATGGGTGACCGTCTGGAGTTCGTCAACGGACGTGATTACAAACGTATCGATAATGGGGTTGGCGTGAGCGCACAACTCGACTACGGCTTCCGTATTGATTACGAATATGTCATCACCTCAAGCACCGACAAATCACTGGGTAACGTCAACCTGGTGCGTCTGCGCTACGATTTCTAAATCGTCTTAACGGCTCCTGCGGGAGCCGTTTTCTTTTGGTGCACAGAGTGCGTTTTTCTTTACACTGCCATACCGAGTGTCCACGGGTTCGTGCTGAGTTGTGCCGCCTCGCCAGCAATTTCTGGCGCCTCTCCCCGCTATTGCTGGGAAAGTCGGTGTAAAACTCTGTCCAATAACAAAAGTGCGGTGGCATCGGAGCTTTACGCAAATAGCGGGGTCGGCCTATCGACGAAAGTTTCGCCTTTACGTATGATGGCGCCAATTTTTTCCAGTAGGTCTTTTAACATGATTAGTCTGATCGCGGCACTGGCAACGGATCGCATTATTGGTATGGAAAACGCCATGCCATGGAATCTGCCAGCAGATTTGGCGTGGTTCAAACGTAATACCCTGAATAAGCCGGTGATTATGGGCCGCCTAACCTTTGAATCCATTGGCCGTCCGCTGCCTGGACGTCTTAATATTGTGGTCAGCAGCCAGCCTGGCAACCATGATGGCGTAACCTGGGTGACCTCGCTGGAAGAGGCGGTGAAAGCTGCGGGCGATGTAGAAGAGATGATGGTGATTGGCGGTGGACGCGTTTACGAGCAGATGCTGGCGCGCGCAGATCGTCTGTATCTGACGCATATCGACGCGGAAGTGGAAGGGGATACGCAATTCCCGGATTATGAGCCGGATGAGTGGCAATCAAACTTTAGCGAATTCCACGATGCCGACGAGCAGAACTCGCACAGCTACTGCTTTGAGATTCTGGATCGCCGTAAGTAGGGTTGGCCTTCAGGTGACCAATAAAAAACCCCGCTAAAGCGGGGTTTTTTAATTACGGCGTATCGCTTAACGGTGGATGTGCGCTGGCGGCGCTTTCCGCCATCGCCTGTTCACGATTCGAGGCTTGCACGTAATATTGTTTGGTTTCCCAATGCAACAGCGTCAGTGTTCCGCCCCAGCAGCAACCGGTATCCAGACCAATTACGTGTTCCGGTGTACCTTTTCCTTCCAGTGATGCCCAATGACCGAAAATCTGCGTGTAGTCGCTGTCGATCTTGCTCGGCACCATAAACCACGGCTTCAGCGGCGGTGGTGCAGATTCCGGGGATTCCTTGCAAATCATATCCAGCTGACCATTTGGAAAGCAGAAGCGCATGCGCGTTAGCGCATTGGTGCTAAACCGCAGGCGCGCCAGCCCGCTAAGCTCCGGCGTCCAGTTGTTTGGCATGTCGCCGTACATGGCGTCGAGAAACAGCGGATAGCTGTCGCTGGAAAGCACCGCTTCTACTTCGCGCGCGCACAACTGCGCCGTTTCCAGATCCCACTGCGGTGTAATCCCGGCATGCGCCATTAATAGCTTCTTCTCTTCATCTACCTGCAGCAGCGGCTGACGACGTAACCAGTTGATCAGTTCATCGGCATCATCGGCTTCCAGCAGCGGCGTCAGGCGATCTTTCGGCTTATTACGGCTGATACCGGCAAACACCGCCAGCAGGTGCAGATCGTGATTGCCCAGCACCAGGCGCACGCAATCGCCCAGCGATTTCACATAGCGCAACACATTGAGCGAGCCGGGCCCGCGCGCCACCAGATCGCCGGTGAGCCACAATGTGTCCTGCTGCGGATCGAAATCGACCTGCGCCAGCAACGCACGAAGCTCGTCATAACAGCCATGGATATCGCCAATCAGGTATGTACTCATTGTCAGTCCGGTTAAAACGCGCCGCCCGGACGGGCCGGGCGGAGGAGGATTAATGAATGTGGGTTTGCACCGCAAGTCGGAACACGGGAATTTCGACGTTGAACTCTTCGCCCGCTTCATCGATCATCACATAGTGACCCTGCATAGTGCCCATCGGCGTTTCAAGAATCGCGCCGCTGGTGTATTGATACTCGCCGCCGGCCGCGATGTGCGGCTGCTCGCCGACCACGCCTTCGCCCTGGACTTCAGTCTCGCGACCGTTACCGTTGGTGATCAGCCAATAGCGGCTGCGCAGCTGTACGCTGCTGCGCCCTAAATTGCGGATGGTGATGGTGTAGGCAAACACGTAGCGATCCTCGTCGGGCAAGGATTGCGACTCCACATACTGACTATGTACATGGATACAGACGCGGGCCAGTTCACTCATGCACTCAATTCTCCGGGTTTTCAGCCTGATGCTTGCTCAACCAGTTTGCCAGTTGGCAATATTGCGCCACAGAAACGTTTTCTGCACGCAGTGAGGCATCGATATCTAATTGATCCAGCGCACCAGCCGCAAACATATGAGCAAGGCTGTTGCGCAGCGTTTTACGGCGTTTACCAAAGGCTTCTGTGGTAATGCGGCTCAGCAGACGAATATCGCTCACCGGATGCTGTGGCTGCGTATAAGGCACCAAACGCACCACGGCCGAATCTACTTTCGGTGGCGGCGTGAACGATTCAGGCGGCACTTCGAGCACAGGGATAACCTGGCAATAGTACTGTGCCATCACGCTCAGACGACCATAAGCTTTGCTGCCAGGACCGGCGACTAAACGATTCACCACTTCTTTCTGCAACATGAAGTGCATGTCTTTAATCGAACCAGTATAGCTGAAAAGGTGGAACATCAGCGGCGTGGAGATGTTGTACGGCAGGTTGCCAAATACGCGCAGCGGCTGACCTTTCTCCTGCGCCAGGGCAGAAAAATCAAAGGTCATTGCATCCTGCTGGAAGATGGTCAGCTTAGGGCCGAGGAACGGGTGCGTTTGCAGACGCGCGGCAAGGTCGCGGTCCAGCTCGACAACGGTCAGCTCATCCAGACGCTCGCCTACCGGTTCGGTTAACGCACCAAGGCCGGGGCCAATTTCCACAATGGCTTCGCCTTTTTGCGGATGAATGGCGGAGACAATGCTGTCGATAATGTACTGATCGTTCAGAAAGTTCTGCCCGAAACGTTTACGGGCATAATGCCCCTGATGGACGCGATTATTCATTACTGCTCTTGATCATAGTGATGGCGAGATTAAGCGCCGTGATAAAGCTGCCCGGTTCCGCCTGACCCAGTCCGGCTAATTCAAGCGCGGTGCCGTGATCGACAGAAGTCCGGATAAAGGGCAGGCCAAGCGTGATATTTACCGCCCGGCCAAACCCCTGAAATTTTAGCACCGGTAAGCCCTGGTCGTGATACATCGCCAGCACTGCGTCGGCATGTTGCAGGTATTTCGGCTGGAATAACGTATCCGCTGGCAGTGGTCCAGTGAGTTGGATGCCTTGCTGACGCAGCTCGTTGAGTGCCGGAATAATGGTATCAATCTCTTCACGGCCCATATGGCCGCTCTCGCCGGCATGCGGATTGAGGCCGCAGACGAAGATATGCGGATTTGGCAAACCAAACTTTAGCTGAAGATCGCGATGCAAAATCGTGATCACTTCATGTAGCGTATCGCGGGTAATTGCTGCAGACACATCTTTCAACGGCAGATGCGTCGTGGCTAAGGCGACACGCAACTCTTCAGTTGCCAGCATCATAACCACTAAATCGCCACCGGCGCGATCGGCGAAAAATTCGGTGTGACCGGTAAACGGGATGCCCGCGTCGTTGATCACGCCTTTATGTACTGGCCCGGTAATCAGCGCAGCGAATTCACCCTTCAGACAACCATCGCAGGCGCGCGTCAGCGTTTCCAGCACATAGTGGCTGTTAGCGACGCACAGTTCACCAGCGGTGACGGGCTGCGCGGTATCCACTTGCAGTAGCGTAAGGGTACCGGCCTGCTGCGGTTGTGCCGCGACGCCAGGCTGATAGTCGCGCAGCGTCAGCGGTAAACCCAATAAAGCAGCGCGACGGCGCAAAAGCTCGCCGTCGCCGCAGACCACCAATTCAACGGGCCAGTTTTGCTGTGCCAGTTGAACGGTGAGGTCGGGACCAATCCCGGCGGGTTCGCCGGGAGTGATCGCTACACGATAATTACTGACCATTGTTATCCAGAATTTTCACGTAAGCACTGGCGCGCTGTTCCTGCATCCAGGTTTGCGCTTCTTCCGCGAATTTACGGTTGAACAGCATACGGTAGGCGCGCTCTTTCTGCGCAGCATCGGTCTTATCGACCTGACGCGTATCCAGCAGCTGAATCAGATGCCAGCCGAAGGAGGAGTGAACTGGCTGGCTCACCTGGCCTTTCTGCAGTTTCAACAGTGCATCGCGGAATGCCGGATCGTAAATTTCCGGTGATGCCCAGCCAAGATCGCCGCCCTG
Organism: Pantoea sp. GM01; assembly: GCF_000282675.1. Lineage (NCBI taxonomy): Bacteria > Pseudomonadati > Pseudomonadota > Gammaproteobacteria > Enterobacterales > Erwiniaceae > Pantoea > Pantoea sp. GM01. Next base: position 51,991 of record NZ_AKIU01000002.1, read on the forward strand.
ATTGGCAGAACCCGGATCGTCAGAGAACTGCTTGGCCGCTGCGGCGAAGGTGGTTTTACCGCTTTGAATGTCGGCCGCGATCTGTTCGATCTTCGCTTGAGCCTGCGCGTCAGTCAGAATCGGTGACGGCTTCAGCAGGATGTGACGCGCGTGTACTTCAGTCACGGAGATGTTTTTACTCTCGCCACGCAGATCGTTCACCTTCAGGATATGGAAGCCGACACCTGAACGGATTGGGCCGACGATATCGCCTTTCTTCGCGGTGCTCAGCGCCTGCGAGAACAGCGTTGGCAGCTCTTCGATTTTACCCCAACCCATGTTGCCGCCTTTCAGCGCTTGTGGATCGGCTGAGTAAGTGACGGCCAGTTTGCCGAAGTCAGCACCGCTTTTCAGCTGAGCAACCAATTGGCGCGCCAGCGTTTCCTGATCGTCAACCTGCTGTTGCGTTGGGTTCTCTGACAGTGGCAGCAGAATCTGGCTAATGTTCAGTTCCGTACCCTGGCTGTTCTGCGCTCCGACCTGAGCGGCCAACGTGTCCACTTCCTGCGGCAGGATGGTGACGCGGCGACGCACTTCGTTATTACGCACTTCGGCAATCATCATCTCTTTGCGGATCTGCGCGCGATAGACGTTGTAGTTCATACCGTCGTAAGCCAGACGACTACGCAGCTGATCAAGACTCATGCGATTCTGTGCGGCAATGTTTTGAATAGCCTGATCCAGTTGCTGATCGCTAATCTGCACGCCTGCTTTTTCACCCATTTGCAGAATGATGTTATCCATGACCTGGCGTTCAAGGATTTGATGACGCAATGTGTTGTCATCAGGGAGCTGCTGGTTTGCCTGCTGCGCCTGTGATTTCACGGTGCGCATCATGTCATCAACGTCACTTTCGAGTACCACGCCGTTATTTACGACTGCGGCAACTTTATCAACCACTTGTGGGGCTGCGAACGCAGTGTTAGCGGTAATCGCCACACCAAGAATCAGCATTCTCCAGTTCTTCATACTTTATCCATTGTTGTTTCCGCACTGCGGGATAGCCTGTCAAACATCACAACATCAGAAAGCGCGCTGGTAAGGGATGATGCCCTGACGCAGCATTTGATTGGTGCCTAAGCCATAGTTGGAACTCAGACCACGCAGCTCAATGTTGAATGAGATTTGGTTGTCATACTTACTGTCGTTGTTTTCCCAACCGTTGATCTTGCGTTCGTAACCCAGACGAATGGCATAGCAGCACGAGCTGTACTGCAGTCCGACCATTTGTTCAGCAGGACGGCTGTTGCGCGTATCGTAGTAGTAACCGCCCACCAGTGACCAGGCATCTGCAATCGGCCAGCTGGCAGTGGTACCCACCTGTGAAATCCCGTTTTTGTAGATCGGGTTAGTCACCAGGTTTGAGTTGTTCAGGGCCTGTGCCACATATTCCGGGCTGCTGTAGCGATAGCTCAGCTGCACCATACGGTCGGCGTCCTGACGATACTCAACTACCGCATTACCCTGCGATACGTCATCAAGGCGGGTGTCATATTGCAGTCCGCCACGCGCGCCCCAGCGATCGCTGATTTTCCAGTAGGTGTCGCCGGCCCATACCAGGCTGCCGGTGTCATCTTCTTTATTTGTCTGGTTTACGCCGGTACGAGACGGGGTAAACGAGTAGATTTGACCCACAGAAACGTTAAAACGTTCAACCAGATCGTTATCATAAATACGCGTGGTGACACCGGTCGCCACTTCGTTCGCCGAAGCGATACGATCGAGGCCGCTATAAGTACGATCGCGGAACAGACCGGTGTAGTCGGTTTGCAGCAGCGTTGAGTCGTATGGATAGATATCGCTTTGATTGCGATACGGGACGTAAAGATACTGAACACGTGGTTCCAGCGTCTGGGTGTAGCCTGGCTCCCAATCCATATCACGGTCAAACACTAACCGACCATCCACTTTGAACTGCGGCAGGGTACGATTGACCGAGTTCTTCAGCTGGTTATCACCGGCGGTATTAATTGAAGTGTTGTAGTAATCAACTTCATCCTGCTGGTAATGGGTCGCGAGGAATTTTGCTTCGGTATCCAGACTTGCCCAGCCATTTGACAGCGGAAGATCCAGCGTTGGCTCGATGTGCAAACGTGTCGCTTCAGGCATGCGGCTATTCACGTTGGTGAATTTAACCGCCTGCGCATAGACGCGGCCATCGAACGGTCCGATATCATTCTGATAAAAGTTTAGGTCGAGCTGCGGCTGCGCTCGGTAGACGTTTCGATTGCTGGTCGTACCGAAGACCTGGAAGTCTTTGCTCGACAGCGTAGCGTCCCAGTTGGTGTCCGCATAGCCAAAGCTGAATTTCTGCGTGGCGTAACCGTCGGTTGAGCTATAGTACTTCGACTCAAGATCGTTGAAGTAATAAGGATCGCTGACTTTGGTGTAGTCGGCGTTAAAGCGCCAGTGCTGATCGTAAACGCCCGCATGACGCCAGTAGAATAACCAGCGATCGGAGCTGTCATTCTCTGCGATTCCGCGCACCGCTTTATCGTTGTCGTATTGCTTATCTGACTTCAGGTAGTCCAGCTCCATCAAGCCCGCGCCAAACACCGTCAGATAGCGGAATTCGTTCTGCAATTGCAGACCGCGTTTTTCCATATAATGCGGTGTAATAGTGGCATCGGCCTGCGGTGCAATGTTCCAGTAGTACGGCAACATGAATTCGAAGCCGTCATTGCTGCCGTACTTCGCATTCGGGATCAGGAAACCGGAACGGCGACGATCGCCAATCGGCAGCTGCAAATAGGGGCTGTAGAACACTGGCACATTGCCGAGTTTAAAGCGGGCGTTCCAGATTTCCGCGACTTCTTCTTCGCGGTCCTGAATCACCTCGGAACCGACCACGCTCCAGCTGTTGGAACCCGGCAAGCAGGAAGTGAAGCTGCCGTTTTCCAGAATGGTGTACCGATTGTTACCGCGCAGTTTCATCTGATCGGCATCGCCGCGGCCCTGGCGGCCAACCATCTGATAATCACCATTCCACACGTTGGTGTCTTTGGTGTTCAGATTTGACCAGGCTTTCGGACCTTTGAGGATGACCTGGTTGTCGTCATAGTGCACATTACCCAGCGCATCCACGGTGCGAACCGGCGTGGTTTGCCCATCTTGCGGACGCTGATGCAGTTGCATCTCGTCAGCGCGCAAGCGGCTATTGCCCTGTTGCACATCGACGTTGCCAGTGAACACCGCGTCATTCGGATAATTGCCTTTGGCTGAATCAGAATTGATGGTGACCGGCAGCGAATTGGTATCGCCATTAACCAGCGGGCGGTTGTAGCTCGGCACGCCCAGCATGCACTGCGACATCAGATCGTCGGCAAGTGATGACTGGCTATAAAGCGCTGCACCAATCATGGTAGCCAGCAAGGTAGGTATACGTTTTTTCATACGCGGTTTCGATAATTCCATGAAAACTGGCATCATGCCGACAATCCGGTCAGAGACTAACTTACTGCCCGGCGTTGCGCCAGTGTTAATCCTTTTCTGTCCGCGTTGCCGTTAGGCGCTGAGATAAATGACAGGTATGATAATGCAATTTTCAGCCGCAAGCATGGCGAATTGAGGAGTTTATGCGCTACTGGGGAAAAGTAATTGGTCTGGCACTCGGTATATTTTCCGGGGCGGGCTTTTGGGGCATTGTACTGGGTCTGATCATTGGTCACATGTTTGACAAAGTGCGCAGCGTAAAAGGGCAGGGATATTTCGCCAATAACCAGGCGCGACAGACACTGTTTTTCAGTACCACCTTCCAGGTGATGGGCCATTTGACCAAGTCAAAAGGGCGCGTGACCGAAGCGGATATCCAGATTGCTTCCTTATTTATGGATCGTATGCAGCTGCATGGTGATGCGCGCAGCGCTGCACAGCGTGCGTTTCGCGAAGGCAAGCAGAGCGACTATCCGCTGCGCAATAAACTGCGCGAGCTACGCAGCGCCTGTTTTGGCCGTTTCGATCTGATTCGTATGTTTCTGGAAATCCAGATCCAGGCCGCTTTCGCCGATGGTTCACTGCATCCCAACGAACGTCAGGTGCTGTATGTCATTGCGGAAGAGCTAGGCATCTCGCGCGCGCAGTTCGATCAGTTCCTGCGCATGATGGAGGGCGGGCAGCAGTTTGGCGGCGGCGGTTCTTCCTACGGCGGTGCGTATCAGCAGACCCAACGCGGGCCCACACTGGAAGATGCCTGTAGCGTGCTGGGCGTGAAAAGCAGCGATGATAGCACCACCATCAAACGCGCTTATCGTAAGCTAATGAGCGAGCATCATCCTGATAAACTGGTGGCGAAAGGATTACCGCCAGAGATGATGGAGATGGCGAAACAGAAAGCGCAGGAAATCCAGGCGGCTTACGATTTGATTCGTAAGGAGAAGGGGTTTAAGTAAGTTTGTTTTTCCCTCACTTTAGCCCTCTACCGCGCGCGGGCGAGGGTTGGGGTGAGGGAAGAAGCTAAAACTCTGCCGGCTGCCTAAATGTCATGCTGTTACCAAAAGCCGGATGGGTAATCGTCAGAGATTCGGCATGCAGCTGCAAACGCGGGGCCATCGCCAGCGCCTCTTGGTGCGCATAAAAGCGGTCACCGAGAATCGGATGCCCCAGCGCCAGCAGATGTACACGCAGCTGATGTGAACGTCCGGTAATCGGCTTCAGCTTGATGCGCGCGCTGTGAGTCGCTTCGTACTCCAGCACCTGATACTCCGTTTGCGCCGCCTTGCCGTTCTCGAAACACACCATCTGCTTCGGCCGATTCGGCCAGTCGCAAATCAGCGGCAGATCGATTAACCCTTCTTCTGACGCCGGATGTCCCCAAACACGCGCCACATAATACTTAGAGGGCTCGCGCTCACGAAACTGGCGCTTGAGTTCACGCTCTGCCGCTTTATTCAGGGCCACGATTATCACGCCGCTGGTGGCCATATCAAGACGATGCACCGATTCCGCCTGCGGGAAATCACGCTGGATGCGCGTCATCACGCTATCCTTGTGCTCCTCAAGACGACCCGGCACTGACAGCAACCCGCTCGGTTTATTCACCACCATAATGTGCTCGTCCTGATAGAGAATATGCAGCCAGGGCTCGAGCGGCGGGTTGTAGGCTTCCATCAGCATGATGTCGCGGTCCTGAACATTATTGGTGCGTCACGACGATCAGGCGCAGCGCATCAAGACGCCAGCCCGCATCGCCCAGGCTTTCCAGCACCTGCTCGCGATTGCTTTCTAGCGCTTCAACCTCATCATCACGGATGTTGGGGTTAACAGCGCGCAGCGCTTCGAGGCGTGACAGTTCTGAACCCAGCTTCTCTTCGGCTTCGACTTTCGCCGCCGCGATAATCGCCTGCGCTTCCGGCACAATCACTTTTTCCGCCTGGGTCAGAATCTCGTGCACATCTTGCTGCACGGCATTCACCAGCTTGCTGCCAGTATGGCGATTCACCGCATTGAGCTGACGGTTAAAGCTTTCAAACTCGACCTTGCCAGCCAAATTGTTACCGGCACGATCCATCAGCAAACGCACCGGGGTTGGCGGCAAGAAGCGGGTGAGCTGCAGGCTTTTCGGCGCTTGCGCTTCAACCACATAGATCATCTCCACCAGCAGCGTACCTACCGGCAGCGCCTTGTTCTTCAGCAGCGACAGCGCGCAGCTGCCGGTATCGCCGGAAAGAATCAGATCGAGACCATTAAGAATCAGCGGGTGTTCCCAGGTGATGAACTGCGTGTCTTCGCGTGACAGCGCCTGATTACGGTTGAAGGTTACGGTACAACCGTCCTCCGGCAGGCCAGGGAAATCGGGCACCAGCATGTGATCGGATGGCGTCAGCACAATCAGGCTGTCGCTGCGATCTTCCTGGTTGATGCCGACGATATCGAACAGGTTCAGCGCGAAGTTAACCAGATCGGTATCATTATCCTGTTCGCCGATGGCATTCGCCAACGCTTGTGCCGCTTCGCCACCGTTGGAGTTGAGTTCCAGCAGGCGGTCGCGCCCCTGTTCCAGCTGCGATTTCAGCGCATCATGCTGCTTGCGGCTCTCGGTGATGAACGCATCCAGCCCCTGCGGGTTTTCCGGCGCGGCGAGGTATTCAATCAGCTGCTTGTACTCGTTGTCATAGATCGCGCGGCCGGTTGGACAGGTATGCTCAAACGCGTCCAGACCTTCGTGATACCAGCGCAGCAGCACTGCCTGGGCGGTTTTTTCCAGCCACGGCACCAGAATCTGGATGTCATGCATTTGGCCGATACGATCGAGACGACCGATACGCTGTTCCAGTAGATCGGGGTTGAACGGCAAATCGAACATCACCAGACGACTGGCGAACTGGAAGTTACGGCCTTCTGAACCGATTTCCGAGCACAGCAATACCTGCGCGCCATCCTCTTCGGAGGCGAAGAAGGCGGCTGCACGGTCGCGTTCAATGATCGACAAACCTTCGTGGAATACAGCAGCGCGAATACCTTCACGCTCACGCAGTACCTGCTCCAGCTGCAGCGCGGTGGCCGCTTTGGCGCAAATCACCAGCACTTTCTCTTTGCGGTTGCTGGTGAGATAGCCCATCAGCCACTCAACGCGGGGATCGAAGTTCCACCAGGTGCCGCTATCGCCTTCGAATTCCTGATAAATCTGCTCGGGATACAGCATGTCGCGCGCGCGCTCTTCTGCACTTTTGCGCGTGCCCATGATGCCGGAGACTTTAATGGCGGTCTGATACTGTGCCGGCAGCGGCAGGCGAATTTGGTGCAGCTCGCGTTTCGGGAAGCCTTTTACACCGTTTCGGGTGTTACGGAACAGTACGCGGCTGGTGCCGTGACGATCCATCAGCATTGAGACCAGCTCTTTACGCGCATCCTCTTTGCCGTCGCGATCGCTATTGGCCACTTGCAGCAACGGCTCGATATCCTGCTCACCGATCAAATCGTTGATCAGATTCATTTCATCTTTGCTGATGGCGTGATCGGCCAGCAGCGAGCTGACGGCATCTGCCACCGGGCGATAATGCTGCTGCTCTTCAACGAACTGGCCAAAATCGTGGAAGCGATTCGGATCGAGCAGGCGCAGACGGGCAAAGTGGCTCTCTAAGCCCAGCTGTTCCGGGGTTGCGGTCAGCAGCAGCACGCCAGCTGTTTTCTCTGCCAGCTGCTCGATGACCTGATATTCACGGCTCGGCGCGTCTTCGCTCCACGCGAGGTGGTGCGCTTCATCGACCACCAGCAGATCCCATTCGGCGTCCGCCAGCAGTTCAAGACGCTGTTTATTACGGCGTACAAAGTCGAGCGAACAGATAATTAACTGCTCGGTTTCAAAAGCGTTATCGCTGTCATGCTGGGCTTCGGTATAGCGGTCATCATCAAACAGCGCAAAGCGCAGGTTAAAGCGACGCAGCATCTCTACCAGCCACTGATGTTGCAGCGTTTCCGGCACCACAATCAGCACGCGTTCGGCGCGACCGGCCAGCAGCTGTTGCTGGATGATCATCCCGGCTTCAATGGTTTTACCCAGGCCCACTTCGTCCGCCAGCAGGACGCGCGGCGCATGGCGACGGCCAACATCGTGCGCGATGTGCAGCTGATGCGGGATCAGATTGGTGCGCATACCGCGCAGGCCGCTGATCGGCAAACGATATTGCTCACTATGATATTTACGCGCACGAAAACGCAGCGCAAAGCGATCCATACGGTCGAGCTGACCGGCGAACAAGCGATCCTGCGGCTTGCTGAACACCAGTTTGCTGTCCAGCATCACTTCACGCATCACCACATCGGTTTCTTCGTTATCGAGACGCGTGCCGATGTAAGTCATTAACTCGTTTTCGTTGCGGACTTCATCGACGCACATCTGCCAGCCTTCATGGCTGGTGATGGTGTCACCCGGATTGAAAATTACACGGGTAACCGGAGCATCATTTCGTGCATACAGGCGGTTTTCGCCGGTTGCCGGAAACAGCATGGTAATCATACGCGTATCAATCGCGACAACCGTGCCCAGTCCCAGTTCACTTTCCGTATCACTAATCCAGCGCTGACCCAGTGTAAAAACCATATATTTTTTGCTCGACTCTCTTACATGCCATAAAGAAGTTCACCTGCACTCAGGCAATACGCAACCGCCAAACGGGTGTTTGGTCAGATTGTGTGTGCGGTGAGAATCAGGAAGGGCGCTATGGTACTGGATGGCAAGGCATTCGTCACCTGTCAAAAAAGCCCCAGTTGCCCAGTAATAAGTGTAGCAAAGTCATCACCGACGAACGGTAAAATGCCATCAGCCACCGGTTGTAGCTGTTTGCTAACGTAGTGATCGTAGTCCAGCGGCGTATTGCGTGCCTCCAGCGGTTCAGGGCCAGAGGTGGCCATCACATAGCGAATGGAGCCGCCGTTCTGGTATTGCAACGGCCGCTGTAGCTTACGATTTTGCTCATCGGCAAGGCGTGCGGCGCGCACGTGGGGCGGCACATTGCGTTCGTAATCTTTCAGCGCCCGACGTAGCCGTTTTTTGTAGATCAGTTGCTCATCGAGCTCGCCCGCCAGCAGCTGTGCCACCGTCTCGCGAATATAATCCTGCCACGGCTCACCGCGGAATATACGACCATACAGGTTTTGCTGGAACTGCTGCGCCAGCGGTGTCCAGTCGGTACGCACCGATTCAAGTCCTTTAAACACCAGCCGCTCGCCGCCGTCGCTGCGGATCATACCGGCATAACGTTTTTTACTGCCCTGTTCGGCCCCGCGAATCGTCGGCATCAGGAAGCGGCTAAAGTGCGTTTCATACTCCAGCTCCAGCGCGCTCGCCAGTCCATAAGTCGCTTGCAGATGCTGTTGCCACCAGCCGTTGACGTGCTCGGCCAGGCGGCGACCAATCGCCGTCGCATCTTCTTCGCTGTGCGCGCCTTTTAGCCAGACAAAGGTGGAATCGGTGTCGCCATAAATAACGTCAAAGCCTTCCGCTTCAATCAGCTCGCGCGTTTGCTGCATGATGGCGTGGCCACGCAGGGTAATTGACGACGCCAAACGCGGATCGAAAAAGCGGCAGGCGCTGGTACCGAGCACGCCGTAAAAGGCGTTCATAATAATTTTCAGCGCCTGCGACAGCGGTTTATTGCCGTCGCGCTTGGCGGCTTCACGTCCTTGCCAAATCTGCTCAACGATTGCCGGTAAGCAGTGCGTGTCACGGGAAAAACGTGCATTTCGAAAGCCGGGGACAGAATCGGCATCATCCGGATGCGCCAGACCTTCTACCAGCCCAACCGGATCGATCAGGAAAGTGCGAATAATAGAGGGATAGAGGCTTTTATAATCCAGCACCAGCACCGAGTCGTACAGGCCGGGGCGCGAATCCATTACATAGCCGCCGGGGCTGGCTTCAGGCGCCACTTCACCGAGATTCGGCGCGACAAAACCAGCGCGGTGCATGCGTGGAATATAGAGATGACCAAACGCCGCCACCGAACCGCCGTGGCGATCCACTGCTAACCCATTTACCGTGGCGCGTTCCAGCAGGAACGGCATGATGGCGGTGTGCTGGAAGATGCGCGTTACCAGCTCGCAATCCTTAAGATTGTATTTCGCCAGCGCCGGTTTATCGTTGGCAAAGCGCCAGTTGATCTCCTCCATGCGCTGCCATGGATTATTGATGGCTTTGCCTTCACCCAGCAGCTGGCGCGAGACCGCTTCAAGGCTGAAAGAGGGGAAATCCCAGAAAGCGGATTTGAGCGCGTCAATGCCATCAATAATCAAGCGGCCAGTGGCCTGCGCGAAGAACACGCCGGGTTTGAAGCCATGCTCGCGCCACTCTAAAGCCTGCTTCTGACGCCCTAAACGCAGCGGAATGCCGTAGCGATCGGCGTGCTTTTGTAATACGCGCAGGTCAAACTGCACCACGTTCCAGCCGATAATCACATCCGGTTCATGTTGCTCAAACCAGGCGTTGAGCTGCTCCAGCAACTGCGGGCGGCTATCGACATAGATGAGTTCGAAATCGAGGGGGCTGGCGTCGCCGTTGGGCGGACCGAGCATGTAGACCTGACGCTGGCCGCAGCCTTCCAGCCCAATACAATAAAGCTCGCCATGCTGGGTAGTTTCGATATCCAGCGAAACCCATTTCAGCTGTGGACGATAATCAGGATGTGGCTTCAGGCGCGCGTTAACTACGCTGTCACCGCGCGCCTCGCCACTAAACCACACAGGCGCGGTGATAAAGCGTTCCATTAGGTAGCGTTCCGGCGGGCGGATATCGGCTTCATAGACCGGAATGCCGTTCTCGCGCAGACGCTTTTCGAGATTTTGCAGTTGGCGATTGCTGCGGCAATAGAGGCCAAAAACCGGGCGGCGGCGGAAATCTTTCAGTTCAAGCGTTTGCAAACGAATATGGCGCTCATCGTGCAGCTGCGCTTCGGTTTGCGCACGAAACACTTCCGGGATAAACGCCACCGATTCCTGAGCAGGCAGCACCAGCCGCTGCGGGCCGCTGTCTGTCGCCAGCCACAGCACCACTTCGCTGCCAGTCGGCGTATCTCGCCAATGTCGGGTAAGCAGAAAACCTGCGCGCGGATCGGTCACGTTAACTCCGGAGAATGAATTACATTCAGTATAACATGGATGTTTATACAGTGTATTTGGATCTCTGGCGTAAATCCCCGGGAGCTTACACTCGTAAGTGACCGGGGCAAGCGAACGCAGCCAACGCACCTGCCATTTGAAGGATGACGGAAAAGCCTACAATTCTTGCCTTGACGCTGGCGCACGCGCTCTGGACAATCCAGCCTCTATATTCCGCAGAGGATATTTATGGAAGCCTGGATTCAACACCTGTTTTCGCAATCGCTGGAGTACGCGCTGATCGCCGTTGCGCTGGTGACCTTTCTTGAGTCACTGGCATTCGTGGGATTGCTGTTGCCGGGCACGGTATTAATGGCCAGCCTTGGGGCGCTGGTAGGAAGTGGACAAATTGGCCTTTACCCTGCGTGGGCGGCCGGATTCATCGGCTGTTTAGTCGGCGATTGGGTCTCATATGGCATCGGCTGGAAGTTTCAGGGTCCGCTGCATCGCTGGAAATATCTGAAAAAATATCAGGGGCTGCTGGATAAAACCGAGCACGCGCTGCATCAACACAGCATGTTCACCATTCTGGTGGGGCGTTTTGTGGGTCCGACGCGTCCGCTGATTCCGTTAGCGGCAGGTATGCTGGAACTGCCGGTGCGCAAGTTCCTGCCACCGAATCTCATTGGCTGCATTCTTTGGCCGCCGGCTTATTTGATGCCGGGCATTCTGGCGGGCGTGGCGATTGATGTACCGCAGGCCGCGCAGGGCGGCAGCTTCAAATGGCTGCTGTTGCTGGTGGCGCTGCTGCTGTGGATCGGTGGCTGGTTGCTGTGGCGCTGGTGGCGCAGTGGGAAAACCGTCGATTGGGCAACCCAGTATCTGCCGACTGCGCGCCTGCGCTGGCTGGCACCGCTGGCGGCAGCGATCGGGCTGGGCGCGTTTATCGCGATCCAGTTCCATCCCATGATGCCGATCTTCCGCCACCTGCTGTGGAAAGTGTTCTTCGCTTAACGCGGTTGCACGCCAAGGATGGCGGCTGCTGTGCTTTCACCCCGAATCAAACTCTCCGTGCTGCCGTCCCAATAGATGCGCCCATCGACGATCACTAAACTGCGCGGCGCAATCTGCTGAGCATCTTCCAGGCTGTGCGAAACCATCAGCAACGTGATATTGCGCGTTTCACATACCGAACGTACCAGCTGCAGCATCTCACCGCGCAGCGCCGGATCAAGCGCCGAAAACGGCTCATCCAGCAGCAAAATAGGCTGATTGCGCAGCAGGCAACGCGCCAGCGCCACGCGCTGACGCTGGCCACCGGAAAGCTGTCCCGGCAAGCGCGTCAGCAGCTCCTGCAAGCCGGTTTGTTCGGCAATGTCAGTGACTTGTTGCTGCTGCGCGCGCGTGAGTTTCAGGCCAGGATGTAAACCCAGCGCCATGTTCTGCTGCACCGTCAGGTGCGGAAACAGGTTGTTCTCCTGGAACAGCATCGACACCGGCCGCGCGGACGGCACGCTATGGGTATGATCCACGCCATTCATCACCAGCGATCCCTGGTTTACCGCTAAAAAGCCGCCAATCAGACTCAGCAAGGTGCTTTTGCCCGCGCCGCTTGGACCAAGGATCGCCAGGCGTTCACCCGCCTGCGCCGCAAAACTGAAGCGCATCGGCAGATGCTGATAAAGGTAAGTGAGGTTATTCAGTGTCAGCATGGCGGCCAGGTAATTTTTCCATCAGCGTAAAGAGTAGCAAGCAGAGCAACAGCAATAGCAGTGCGGTAACAGCACCATCCGCACCACGATAGGCACCGATCTGCTGGAAGAGATAGAAGGGCAGCGTGCGGAAATCGGCGCTGCCAAACAGCGCCACCACGCCAAAGTCACCGATCGACAATACGCAGGCAAACGCCAGCGCCTGCGCAATCGGACGTTTCAGCGCGCGCAGCTCAATCAGTCGTAAGCGGTTAAAACCTGAGATGCCGAGTGAGGAACAGAGCTGGCCATAACGGGTGCTGATATCGCGCATGGGATTCTCCAATACTTTCATCGCATAGGGAATGGCGATCAGCGCATTAGTGAAAATCACTAAGCCATCGGCGCGCTGCGGCAGGCCAACGGTGGCGTTGAACAGCAGGAAAAATCCACTCGCCAGCACAATGCCCGGCATCGCCAGAATCAGCATGCCGCTGAGTTCCAAGGCCTGCGCGGCGATCATTTTCTGACGCTGGCGCAGTTCGCGGCTGCTCCATAGCAGCATCATGGTCAGCACCACACAGAGTACGCCGGCGCCGACCGCGATACGCAGCGAGGTAAAGGTGGCTTGCCACAATGCTGATTGTTGCAATGCACCGGCCACGCCACCGCGTAGGCCATCGACCACCACCGCCGCCAGCGGTGGTAACAGTAGCAGCAGCGCCATGCCAATTAACACGGTATCGGTAAAACGCGCATGCCATGAATCGCGCGGGTCGCGCCAGCCGCGAATGCTCTGGCTGCCAGTGGGAATTGCTTTGCTAAAGCGCTGACTCAGCAGTACCAGTAATAAACAACAGCCAAGCTGTAGCAGGGCCAGCAGTGCCGCACGGCCAGGATCATAATCAAAATTCAGCGCCTGATAGATCGCCAGTTCTAGCGTGGTGGCCTGCGGTCCGCCGCCCAGCGCCAGCACGGTGGCGAAGCTGGCGAAGCACAGCATAAAGATCAGTGCCGCTGTAGGCAGAATCTGGCGGCGCAGCCACGGCCACTCCAGCAGTCGAAACAGATTCCAGCCGCGCAGGCCGAGCTGCGCGGCTAATTGTCGCTGCTCGCCTGGGATGCTCTCCAGCGCCTGTAGCAGCATGCGCGTTGCCAGCGGCAGATTAAAGAACACGTGCGCCAGCAGAATGCCCTGCAAACCATACGGCGAAAAGTGGTAGTCGAATCCCAGCGTCGCACACAGTTGTGCCAGCCAGCCGCTGCGGCCGTAAACGCTCAGCAGGCCAAATACCGCCACCAGCACCGGCAGCACCAGCGTCATAGCACACAGACGCAGCAGCAGATTACGACCGGGGAAACGGCGGCGATAGAGCGCGCGTGCCAGCAGGATGGCAGGCAGCACTGACAGCAGCGCCGATAGCAGCGCTTGCTCGAAGGAGAAGGCCAGCACGTGGTGCAGGTAGCTGTCGCTGAGCAGCGCGCGCCAGTCAGTGGCCGGCGCGACCATCACTAAAGCGCCAAAGGCCAGCAGTGCGACCGCGCACAGCAGCAGCGCGGTCGCGCTGCCGGGAATCAACCAGCCAGGCATTAATGGCTAACGGCACGTTGCCATGCGCTGATCCATGCAGCGCGATGGTCGGCTACTTCCGCTGGCGTGAATTGCAGCGCTTTGGCGGGGACCTGCAGCGATTGATAACCGGCAGGCAACTCGCTTTTAATCACCGGATACATCCAGTTGCCGGTGGGAATGGTCTGCTGGAAAGCCGGCGACACCATAAACTGCATGAACTGTTGCGCCAGCTGTGGCTGTTTGCTGCTGGCCAACTGCGCGGCAACTTCTACCTGTAAATAGTGGCCTTCGCTAAATTCGGCCGCGGCGTAGTTCTCTTTCTTCTCTTCGATGATGTGGTAAGCCGGAGAGGTGGTGTAACTCAACACCAAATCGCCTTCGCCTTTGAGGAACAGGCCGTAGGCTTCACTCCAGCCTTTGGTGACGGTAACGGTTTTTTGCGCCAGCTTCTGCCACGCATCGGGCGCGTTGTCGCCATAGACTTTTTGCATCCACAGCAGCAGGCCAAGACCCGGCGTGCTGGTGCGCGGATCTTCATAAATCACGCGCCATTTTTCCGGGCTCTCGACCAGCTCCTGCAGGCTTTTAGGCGGATTCTTCAACTTGTTCTTATCGTAGACGAAGGCGAAGTAGCCGTAATCGAACGGGATAAAGGTGTCGTTGTGCCAGCCATCCGGCAGTGTTGACGCTTTGGTATCGACGCTGCTTTTGGCAAACAGGCCGGTTTTCTCCGCTGCCTGCACCAGATTGTTATCGAGGCCCAGCACCACATCGGCTTTGCTGTTTTTGCCTTCCATACGCACACGATTCAGCAGCGACACGCCATCTTCCAGCGCGACGTATTTCAGTTCACAGCCGCACTGCGCTTCAAAGGCTTTTTTGACCGCCGGACCAGGACCCCAATCGGCAGAGAATGAGTCGTAGGTGTAAACCGTCAGAACCGGTTTGGCAGCGAAAACCGGTGCCGCAACCAGCAACAACACAGGCAGAACTTTGTTTAACACTTTGCGCTCCTTGAGGAGAAAATAAGGTTGAGTCGCAAAGGATCTGAGGAGTGGGCATCTCAAATCCCTACGCCGGTATTAGCCGGATCAGGTTCGACGGGTCTTTCTCAGCCACAAAATAAGGCACCCCGTTGAGAACGGCTCATTCTAGACATTTATATGACAGCGCGAAAGGATCACCGGCTGGAAGTCTGGTGCCACGCTTCCCGGTGCGCATGAATGCGCACCTTACAAAACTGCGCCGGCGCGATGCTCACAGCTCCGGAGGCGCAAACCAGGCGGATTTGAAGTCAAACCAGCCGAGCGTATTCAGCCGCACGCCGCGCATGCTGCGTTGCCCCTCCAGCAGCAGCCAATGATGGAAAAGCGGGTGCAGATAGTCGCTGTCGATCAGCTGCTTACTCCACTCCGCCAGCGGTAAAGCTTTCTGCCGCCAGCGCGCCGCGTCGGCTTGCCAGTCAATCGGGATGCAATGATGCATCAAAGGCAGTTCGAACAGCTGAGCAAACAGCGCGTACTCCAGCGGCAGGGTAAAATTGACGCTACCAAGCCAGATATCACTCTCGCCTTCACCCTCGAACCACTCCTCGTAACTGACTTCGCGCGTAATCAACTCAACACCTTGCTGCGCCAGTAACGGACGCAGGGCGTTGGCGATACCTTCATGCTCAACGTGGTTGTTGTACCAGCTGAGCGTGAATTGGGTTAAGCCGGCTGGTTTCTCGGCAGGCGTAAGGTCGCGACGATGATGCCAGCGCGGCAGCAGGCCATAGGCCGGGAACCAGTAACGCTGATAGCCGACGCCAGCATGATTAAGCAGGGCGATAGGATTAAATAAATAGCTCACCCAGCGGCGGAAATGCGCATCTTGTCCGAGGTGTGAGCGCTGATCAAACAGGAGGAAATAGCAGCCCTCTTCCAGGCGGCTCTCTTCCGATTTCTCATCAGCGTTTTCGCCCTGCAGTTTTACGCCGGCATACACCAGCTCGTCGCTGATCTCCGGCAGCACCCAAATCGATACATCGTCGATCAAGGCGCGATAGCCGAAGTAATCATCAAAGGCGGCAATTTTCAGCTGCGTTTGCTGATTACGCACCACGCTGTAGGGGCCGGTACCAATCGGCTGACGGGCAAAGTGGCGTAGCGTCTGCCATTCGCGTGGCAGGATCATCGCACTGACGCTGGCCAGCAGCCACGGTAGCCAATCGTCCGGCTGGCTTAGGTGAATATCCAGCGTCCAGGGGGCAGGTGAATGCAGCTTTTCGATATGGGAAAACAGCGGTTGACTACGCACGCGCTCCAGCGAAGCAATCACATCCTCCATTTCCAGTTCGCGGCCATGATGAAAGCGAATGGCCGGGCGCAGGAAAAAGCGCCAATGCAGCGGCGAAGTTTGCTGCCAATGGTGCGCGATATCAGGCTCGATTTCCCCCTTTTCCTCATTTATACGCATCAGGCCGTTGAAGATTTGGCGTGCCAGATGGGTTTCTGAGCGGCGCAACGGCGAACCGGGCAACAGATTGGGCAGCGGACGGTAATAGAGCACGCGCAGAATATGCTTGCCCTGACGGAAGCTGCGGCCTAAATGTGCCGCGATCATCTGTCGGACCTGATTTTTGTCGCCAACCAACTGGACCAACTGTTCGATGCGATCTTGTTCCAGCAGATCCTCGGCACGCTGCTGTTGCAGCGCCAGCCCGGTATAGCAAAAACTCAGCATCGAACGCTTGCCGCGTCCGGCTTCCGCCTGCCAAATCAGCCAGCCTTCGTTCTGCATGGCATTGAGTAAATTACGCATGTGACGGCGCGAGCAGTGCAGCAGATCGGCCAGCTCGTTCAGGGTGGTTTCCTGGTCCAGCCCCTGACAGCTTTGCCATAAGCGGATGAATTGCTGCTGCAGACGTGAAGAGGACATAAAAGGGGAACTCCTTCTCAGAATCGCTCAGTTTTTCCTGCCTCATATTAGAGGCATACTGCCCGGCAATGGAAGAGCGGGAGGCATTCAGTCATGAATGGCGCTCTGCCAGCGGTTCCGTCAACGTGGAACCTCTTTCTGAGTAGGGTGCATTTTCACCGCCAGCAGCGCTTTATCTGCTGGCTTTTTTCGTTTTGCTGTAGAATCTTCTACCCTCATTTCTCTAGCCATTTTTTATCCGCAAAGGGATTTCTGCATGAAATCGCTGTTAACGCGTCAACGTCGCATCAATCCGGTCTATCTCTCTTTTATGGTGGTGTCGTTTATGACGGGCGTGGCCGGGGCGCTGCAGGCGCCAACGCTGAGTCTATTTTTGACGCGTGAAGTGCAGGTTAGCCCGTTTTGGGTGGGCTTGTTCTTTACCATCAATGCGATAGCCGGCATTGTCATCAGCCTGTTAATGGCGAAGCGATCCGATAATCGAGGCGATCGCCGCAATCTGATTCTTTTCTGCTGCCTGATGGCGACACTCAATGCGCTGCTGTTTGCTTTCAACCGTCACTATTTAACGCTGGTGACGCTGGGGGTGTTTTTGTCTGCGCTGGCCAGCGTGTCGATTCCGCAGGTATTCGCCCTCGCGCGTGAATATGCCGATCAATCGGCGCGTGAAGTGGTGATGTTCAGCTCGGTAATGCGTGCGCAGCTGTCGCTGGCATGGGTGATTGGGCCGCCGCTGTCGTTTGCGCTGGCGCTCAATTATGGCTTCACCACGTTGTTTTGCGTCGCGGCGGGGATTTTCCTGCTGAGCATGCTGCTGATCTGGCGCACCTTGCCTTCGGTACCGCGCGTGGTGGCGTCGCCTGAAGAGGTGCTGACGCAGCTTAGCCCGTGGAAAGATAGCCAGGTGCGGCTGCTGTTTATTGCCTCCGTCACCATGTGGGCGTGCAACACCATGTATATCATCGATATGCCGCTGTATATCAGCTCAACGCTCGGCCTGCCGGAGAAGCTGGCGGGATTATTGATGGGCACCGCCGCCGGGCTGGAGATTCCGATTATGCTGCTGGCCGGGCATTACGCGCGGCGGTTGGGCAAACGCAAACTGATGCTGCTGGCGCTGGTGGCGGGAATTGTGTTTTATCTCGGACTGGTGATGTTCCAGTCACGTACTGCGCTGATGGTGCTGCAGCTGTTCAATGCGGCATTTATTGGCATCATTGCCGGAATTGGCATGCTGTGGTTCCAGGATTTGATGCCAGGACGGGCAGGCGCGGCAACCACCTTATTCACTACGTCGATTTCCACCGGCATGATTATCGCGGGTATTATTCAGGGCACCATGAGCGAGCGCTTTGGTCATGAGTCTGTTTATTGGCTGGCGTTGGGGTTAGCGGTGCTGGCGCTGGGATTGGCGTCACGCGTGCGGGATGTTCCGCATCGATAGAAAAGAGAAGGGCGACAGAATGTCGCCCTTATTGCCTTAGCGTAAGAACGCGGGCTGATTAGTTTCGTAGCTGGAGATCGACGCTTCATGTTGCAGCGTCAGGCCAATACTGTCGAGGCCGTTGATCATGCAGTGACGGCGGAAGCTGTCGATTTCAAAGCTGTAGGTTTTCTCACCCGCCGTTACCGTCTGCGCTTCCAGATCCACCGTGAAGCTAACGCCCGGCTGCGCGGCGACCAGTTTGAACATCTCATCCACTTCTTCATCACTCAGCTTCACCGGCAGCAGCTGGTTGTTGAAACTGTTGCCGTAGAAGATGTCTGCGAAGCTTGGTGCGATCACCACATGGAAACCGAAGTCGGTCAGCGCCCAGGGCGCATGCTCACGTGAAGATCCGCAGCCGAAGTTTTCACGCGCCAGCAAAATGCTGGTGCCTTTGAACTCCGGCTTGTTCAGCACGAAGCCGGCGGTGGGGACGGTGCCGGCATCATCTTCAAAACGCCAATCGTGGAACAGGTGCGCGCCAAAGCCGGTGCGCGTCACTTTCTGCAAAAACTGCTTCGGAATAATGGCATCGGTATCGACGTTAGCCGCATCCAGTGGCGCCACAATGCCGGTGTGTTGAGTAAATTTGTTTGCCATGGCTTAAGCTCCCTGAGTCAATTCACGAATGTCGGCAAAGCGACCGGTTACGGCAGCCGCCGCGGCCATCGCCGGGCTGACCAGGTGAGTACGTCCACCACGGCCCTGACGACCTTCAAAGTTACGGTTGCTGGTGGATGCACAACGCTCGCCTGGATTCAGGCGGTCATTGTTCATTGCCAGGCACATGGAGCAGCCCGGCAAGCGCCACTCAAAACCGGCTTCGAGGAAGATTTTATCCAGACCTTCGGCTTCGGCCTGCGCTTTCACTGGACCCGAACCTGGCACCACCATCGCTACTACGCCTGGCGCCACTTTGCGGCCTTTAGCAATGGCGGCAGCGGCGCGCAGATCTTCAATGCGTGAGTTGGTGCAGGAGCCGATAAACACTTTATCGATCGCCACGTCAGTCAGTTTAATGCCCGGCTGCAGATCCATGTAAGCCAGCGCTTTCTCGGCCGAGGCGCGCTCAACCGGATCGGCAAACGATTGTGGATTCGGGATCGCTTGATCCACCGCCATCACCTGGCCAGGGTTGGTGCCCCAGGTAACTTGCGGAGCGATATCTTCCGCGTGCAGCGTGACGATGCTATCGAATTTGGCATCGCTGTCGGATTTCAGCGTGCGCCAGTAAGCAACCGCCTGTTCCCACTGCTCGCCCTTCGGTGCGAACTGTTTGTCTTTCAGGTAGTTGAAAGTGGTGTCATCCGGTGCGACCAGGCCCGCTTTGGCACCCATCTCAATCGCCATATTACACAGCGTCATGCGGCCTTCCATGCTCAGCGCTTCAATCGCTGGGCCACAGAATTCAACAACGTGACCGGTACCGCCAGCGCTACCGGTTTTACCAATGATCGCTAACACGATGTCTTTAGCGGTAATGCCCGCCGCCGCTTCGCCCAGCACTTCAATCTTCATGGTTTTCGCACGGCCCTGTTTCAGGGTTTGCGTGGCAAACACATGCTCAACTTCAGAGGTACCGATACCGAACGCCAGCGAACCGAACGCGCCGTGGGTGGCGGTGTGGGAGTCGCCGCAGACAATAGTCATGCCCGGCAGCGTCATGCCTTGTTCCGGCCCAATCACGTGCACGATGCCCTGGAACGGGTGATTCAGGTCATACAGCTGAATGCCGAACTCAGCACAGTTCTTGATCAGCTCCTGCATCTGAATACGTGCCATCTCGCCAGACGCATTGATGTCTTTGGTCTGGGTCGAAACGTTATGGTCCATGGTGGCAAAGGTTTTTGAAGGTTGACGCACTTTGCGGCCGTGCGCACGCAGGCCATCAAAGGCCTGCGGTGACGTCACTTCATGGATCAAATGGCGATCGATATACAGTAACGGGGTTTCTTTTGGCGCTTCGTGGACGACATGTGCATCAAATAACTTCTGGTATAAGCTTTTCATTTTATTATTTTTCCTCGGCGATAAAACCGGCAATGATGCTGCCCATTTCATCTGTGCTCACGGCTTTGCCGTCACCGGCTAAATCACGGGTGCGATAACCCGCTTCCAACGCGCGGCTCACGGCGCGTTCAATGCTAGCGGCAGCGTCATCCGCATTCAGGCTATAACGCAGCAGCAGTGACAACGACAGAATCTGGGCAATCGGGTTGGCAATATTCTGACCGGCGATATCCGGTGCAGAACCGCCCGCGGGCTCAAACAGGCCGAAACCTTCTTCGTTCAGGCTGGCGGAAGGCAACAAGCCCATGGAACCGGTAATCATCGCGCATTCATCAGACAGGATGTCGCCGAACAGGTTAGAACACAGCAGCACATCAAACTGTGATGGATCTTTAATCAGCTGCATGGTGGCATTATCGATGTACATGTGGCTCAGCTGCACATCCGGATAATCTTTTGCCACTTCATTGACAATTTCGCGCCACATGACTGACGTCTGCAAGACGTTGGCTTTATCGATTGAGGTGACGATGTTGCGACGTTTGCGGGCAGATTCAAAGGCGATGCGGGCAATGCGCTCGATTTCAAAGCGGTGATAAACCTCGGTGTCAAAGGCGCGCTCATGCGGGCCGCTGCCTTCGCGACCTTTCGGCTGACCGAAGTAGATGCCGCCAGTCAGTTCACGCACGCACAGGATATCGAAACCACGCTCGGCGATATCGCTGCGCAGCGGGCAAAAAGCTTCTAAACCTTTATACAGCGCGGCGGGGCGCAGGTTACTGAACAGCTTGAAGTGCTTACGCAGCGGCAGTAACGCACCGCGCTCTGGCTGCTGAGCAGGTGGCAGATGTTCCCATTTCGGGCCACCTACCGAGCCAAACAGAATCGCATCTGCTTGTTCTGCGCCGGCAACGGTGGCCGGTGGCAACGGTTCACCATGACGATCGATGGCAATACCGCCAACATCATATTCGCTGGTGGTGATACGCATGTCGAAACGCGTACGAATTGCGTCGAGAACCTTCATGGCCTGCGCCATCACTTCCGGACCAATTCCGTCGCCTGGCAATACCGCGATATGAGAAGACTTAGACATAGTTACACCGTTTCCTTCTGATCTTTAAATTTACGCTGCAGTTCTTTTTCCACCTGCTTAGCACGCCAAATATTGTTCAACGCATTTACCATCGCTTTAGCGGATGATTCGACGATATCGGTCGCCAGGCCAACGCCGTGGAATTTACGGCCGTTGTAGTTGACGACGATATCTACCTGACCCAGCGCGTTCTCGCCGTGGCCTTTCGCGGTCAACTTGTAGTTCATCAGTTCAGCTTCAAAGCCGGTGATGCGGTTGATCGCCTGATAAACGGCATCAACCGGGCCATTACCGGTAGCGGCATCGGCTTTGGTCTCTTCGCCACAGCCCAACTGCACAGACGCGGTGGCGGTGACGCTGGAACCTGTCTGCACGTTGAATTCGTTCAGCTGGAAGTATTCCGGCTCTTCATTCTGTTTGTTGATGAAGGCCAACGCTTCCAGGTCGTAATCGAAGACCTGACCTTTCTTATCAGCCAGTTTGAGGAAGGCATCGTACAAGGTGTCCAGATTGTAATCGGACTCTTTGTAACCCATCTCTTCCATGCGATGTTTGACGGCGGCGCGGCCCGAGCGTGAGGTCAGATTCAGCTGGATTTTGTGCAGGCCGATAGATTCTGGCGTCAGGATTTCGTAGTTTTCACGATTCTTCAGCACGCCATCCTGGTGAATACCGGATGAGTGGGCGAAGGCGTTAGAACCAACTACCGCTTTGTTGGCCGGAATCGGCATGTTGCAGATTTGGCTTACCGTTTGGCTGGTACGGTAGATTTCCTGATGATTGATATTGGTGTGCACGTTCATAATCTGCTGGCGGGTTTTAATCGCCATGATCACTTCTTCCAACGCACAGTTACCCGCGCGCTCGCCCAGACCATTCAGCGTACCTTCAACCTGACGCGCACCGGCCAATACCGCGGCGATGGCGTTGCCGGTCGCCATGCCCAAATCATCGTGGGTATGAACAGACAGAATGGCTTTATCAATGTTTGGCACGCGTGCGACTAATTGGCCGATGATGTTGGCGTATTCGCCTGGCAAGGTGTAGCCGACGGTATCGGGGATGTTAATCGTGGTGGCACCAGCATTGATAGCCGCTTCAACCATGCGGCACAGATCGTCGATTGGTGTGCGGCCGCCGTCTTCACAGGAGAACTCAACGTCGTCGGTATAGTTGCGGGCGCGTTTAATCATGTGTACTGCACGTTCAATCACTTCCGGCAGCGTGCTGCGCAGCTTGGTGGCGATATGCATCGGCGAAGTGGCGATGAAGGTGTGAATACGGAACGCTTCAGCGACACGCAATGATTCGTATGCGGCGTCAATGTCCTTCTCAACGCAGCGTGCCAGTCCGCAGACGCGGCTATTTTTAATGGTACGAGCAATGGTTTGTACGGATTCAAAATCGCCTGGAGAGGAAACCGGGAAGCCCACTTCCATCACATCCACGCCCATACGTTCCAATGCCAGTGCGATCTGCAGTTTTTCTTTAACACTCAGGCTGGCCTGTAAAGCCTGTTCGCCGTCACGCAGAGTGGTATCGAAAATAATAACTTGCTGGCTCATCGTAATCTTCCTTATGCATTAACTTTGCCGGTGCTACGAGCATAAAAAAACCCGCGCATTGGCGCGGGTTTCTTAAACTTCTGCAGGTTCGAATCAGTTATTGATTCCGCCCACGAGTCTACCGCGCAAACTGGATGCGTTTAGTAGTAGACCAAGTAGGCGGAAAGAATGAAACATGAGTCAAACCTCGTAAATTGTGTGCTGCACATATTGGTACTGGAATTGACGTAGCAAGTCAACCCTAAGTGCAAGGGTATTTCAGTCAAGCCAGGAGGGCGATCTGCTGTGATTTTTCAGCTGCGCAGAGCAATGACATAAATTAGCTGCAGGATAAGCAAAACCCTACGCTTAAAAAATACTTTAGAGAATGGATTTTATTTTAATGCGTTGAAATATATTGATTTAGTTAGTTAATGCGCTCTGAATTCAAAACAAGATTTGGCTTGTTGTATAGAGGAATATGATGTGATTAAGCCATTTTAAAGATAATCAAGCCAGAAAGTAATTAGCCCAAAAGATTGTGGACTGAGTGGTCAGGCAATATGAAAATCATATTTCTTATAACACGCTGCAAATAATTGCTTAGCCAGCATTATCCTCTGTGGTTATGACAAAGCATTAGTTTAATCCTCCCAGGCGATAATCACGCGTTAGTGCCTTAATTGCCGGATAGAGCCTGAGGTGGCATGCTGGCGTTTGCAGGCTGCGTAGTCTGCGGTTATGGTAATCGACCTACTCTTAAAAGAATTAACTCAAGTAGATTCCCTGTACCTGGAAGGCGGAAATGAACGCCGTCTTCTGAGCATAAACATAAGGTTTTGATCTTAATTGGCAAGCGGGGGCCGGATATCAGTGGCGTGCGGGAAACGCGAACGTCAGTGGATTCAGTCCCTCAAGCCTGGAGGCAGAAAATGGAGATGTTGTCAGGAGCCGAAATGGTCGTCCGTTCGTTAATCGATCAGGGCGTTAAGCAGGTATTCGGCTATCCGGGCGGAGCGGTGCTCGATATTTACGATGCGCTGCAAACGGTCGGTGGTATTGACCATGTATTGGTGCGTCATGAACAAGGCGCGGTGCATATGGCCGATGGCCTTGCGCGTGCGACGGGCGAGGTTGGGGTGGTGCTGGTGACCTCCGGTCCGGGCGCCACTAACGCGATCACCGGTATCGCAACGGCCTATATGGACTCCATCCCGATGGTGATTCTGTCGGGCCAGGTGCCCTCTTCACTGATCGGCTATGATGCGTTCCAGGAGTGCGACATGGTCGGCATCTCCCGTCCGGTGGTGAAGCACAGCTTCCTGGTGAAAAATACCGAAGAAATTCCAACCGTATTGAAAAAGGCCTTCTGGCTGGCAGCGAGCGGTCGTCCGGGACCGGTGGTAATCGATCTACCAAAAGATATCCTCAATCCTGCCAATAAGTTGCCGTACGTATGGCCGGACACGGTGAGCATGCGCTCCTACAATCCGACCATCCAGGGCCATAAAGGACAGATTAAGCGCGCATTGCAAACGTTATTAGCGGCCCATAAACCGGTGATTTATGCGGGTGGCGGCGCGATCATGTCTGGCTGTGAAGCTGAACTGCTGCAGCTGGCGGAAAAACTGAATATCCCGGTAACCATGTCGTTGATGGGCCTGGGCGTGTTCCCTGGCACGCATCGTCAGAGCGTCGGGATGCTGGGTATGCACGGTACGTACGAAGCCAACATGACTATGCACAATGCCGACCTGATTTTCGGTATTGGCGTGCGTTTCGATGATCGCACTACCAACAATCTGGCGAAGTACTGCCCGAATGCCACCATCATGCATATCGACGTCGATCCGACCTCGATCTCCAAAACCGTGAGCGCGGATATTCCGATTGTCGGTGATGCAAAACAGACGCTGGCTCAAATGCTTGAGCTGCTGGCGCAAAGCGATGCGAAGCAGGAGCTCGATAGCCTGCGTGATTGGTGGCAAACCATTGATGGCTGGCGTAGCCGTAAGTGCCTGGAATTTGATCGCACCAGCGACAAGATTAAGCCACAGGCGGTGATCGAAACCATCTGTCGTTTGACCAAAGGTGACGCTTACGTCACCTCTGACGTGGGCCAGCATCAGATGTTCGCTGCGCTTTATTACCAGTTCGACAAACCACGTCGTTGGATCAACTCCGGCGGCCTGGGCACCATGGGCTTCGGCCTGCCCGCTGCGTTGGGTGTGAAGATGGCGCTGCCGGATGAAACGGTTATCTGCGTGACCGGTGATGGCAGTATCCAGATGAACATTCAGGAGCTGTCAACCGCACTGCAATACGATTTGCCGGTGCTGGTGCTGAACCTCAACAACGGCTTCCTCGGCATGGTTAAGCAGTGGCAGGACATGATTTACTCTGGCCGCCACTCGCAGTCTTATATGCAATCGCTGCCTGACTTCGTCCGTCTGGCTGAAGCCTATGGCCATGTCGGCATCGCGATTCAACATCCTGCCGAACTTGAAGAGAAGCTTCAGCTGGCGCTGGACACGCTGGCGAAAGGGCGTCTGGTGTTTGTTGATGTGAATATTGACGGCAGCGAGCACGTTTACCCGATGCAAATTCGTGGTGGTTCGATGGATGAGATGTGGCTGAGCAAAACGGAGAGGACTTAATTATGCGTCGTATTTTATCGGTTCTGCTGGAAAATGAATCCGGCGCATTGTCCCGTGTCGTGGGACTGTTCTCGCAACGTGGCTACAACATTGAAAGCCTGACTGTAGCGCCCACCGATGATCCTACGTTGTCCCGCATGACCATCCAAACGGTTGGCGACGCGAAAGTGCTGGAGCAGATCGAGAAGCAACTGCATAAGCTGGTGGACGTGTTACGCGTCAGCGAACTGGGGCAGGGCGCCTATGTAGAGCGCGAGATCATGCTGGTGAAAATTCAGGCCAGCGGTTACGGTCGTGAAGAAGTGAAGCGCAGCGCGGAAATTTTCCGTGGTCAGATTATCGATGTGACGCCGACGCTTTACACGGTTCAGCTGGCGGGCACCAGCGATAAACTTGATGCGTTTCTCAACACTGTACGTGATGTAGCGGAAATTGTTGAAGTGGCGCGTTCAGGAATCGTTGGTGTGTCACGCGGCGATCGCGTTATGCGTTAATAACGCAGAGAAAAGATCACATTCAGTGCTAACCCGGCGAAATGCCGGGTTTTTTTATTTTATGCGCTCAACCAGGATGCTGGAGAAAAGCGGTTGCTCAGCGTAGTTTTCTGCGGTTAGATGTTACAAATGTTTTATCCATAGCTAATCTGCGGATATTTTCGCCAGCGCTGGCTTAACAGAATTAAGGTGTCATCGTGAAACTGGATGAAATTGCGCGCCTGGCAGGCGTGTCGCGCACTACGGCCAGCTATGTAATAAATGGCAAAGCGCGGCAGTATCGTGTCAGCGAAAAAACCGTCGAAAAAGTCATGGCGGTGGTGCGTGAACACAATTATCACCCCAATGCCGTTGCGGCTGGGCTGCGTGCCGGCCGGACGCGCTCTATTGGTCTGGTAATCCCCGATTTGGAAAACACCAGTTACACCCGCATTGCAAATTATCTGGAGCGTCAGGCGCGACAGCGTGGCTATCAGCTGCTGATTGCCTGCTCAGAAGATCAGCCCGATAACGAAATGCGCTGTATTGAGCATCTGCTGCAGCGTCAGGTCGATGCCATCATTGTTTCTACCTCATTACCGCCAGAGCACCCGTTCTATCAGCGATGGATCAATGATCCCTTACCGATTATCGCTCTGGACCGCGCGCTGGATCGTGAACACTTTACCAGCGTGGTAGGAGCCGATCAGGATGATGCCCAAGCGTTGGCGGCTGAATTGCGTCAGCTGCCGGTGAAAAATGTGCTGTTCCTTGGCGCACTGCCTGAGCTTTCAGTGAGTTTCCTGCGCGAACTAGGCTTCCGCGATGCGTGGAAGGATGACGAGCGCCCTATCGATTACATTTACTGTAATAGCTTCGATCGTGCCGCCGCGGCAACGCTGTTTGAAAGCTACCTCGAAGATCATCCTATGCCGGACGCGCTGTTCACCACCTCATTTGGGCTATTACAGGGCGTGATGGACATTACGCTTAAGCGCGATGGTCGCCTGCCAACCGATCTGGCAATTGCTACCTTTGGTGATCATGAATTGCTCGATTTCCTGGAATGCCCGGTACTGGCAGTGGGTCAGCGTCACCGCGATGTCGCCGAGCGTGTGCTGGAGTTAGTATTAGCCTCGCTGGATGAGCCACGCAAACCGAAGCCTGGTTTAACGCGCATCCGTCGAAATTTATTCCGCCGTGGACAATTAAGTCGCCGCGCAAAATGAAATTGTGGGCAGTTCACTGCCCCTTTTAATTTAACCAGTAGATATTTCTCAAGAACCTCCCGGGGTAAAAAAGCGTAAATTATCGCCACCATAGCTAACAATTTAAACCTGTTAACTTTTCTTATTTGTTTACATGTTCATCAACGGGTCATAGCAGAGCTGGCGCGAAGCTGCTGGGCTTCCTTTCAGAAATCCCCTAAAATGCAGCCGCTGTCGCAGAACGCAGGGCAAATATATTTCAGCGCTAAAGCGCTTTATTTTTCGCCAATTTATATTTCGCGGAAATTTTTATTCCACTATTCATCAGGTTAATTTTAATTTTGCCGCTCAATGTCGCTTTATTCCCGTCTCCAATTAATTTCACCCGTTGTAAATAGTGATATTCACTTGCCGTTGCGGCTTGACAAGGATTTCATCGGCTCCGTAAACTCGTTTCGTGGTAAAAAGTGGGATAAAGTGGTGAAAACGGGTGATTGAGGGGTAAGGCTGGCATGTTCCGTGGAGCAACGTTAGTCAATCTCGACAGTAAAGGGCGATTAGCAGTACCAACACGCTATCGTGAATTGCTTGTCGCAGAGTCTCAGGGGCAAATGGTATGCACCATTGACCTCCACCAGCCATGCCTGCTGCTTTATACCCTGCCCGAATGGGAAATCATTGAGAAAAAGCTGTCTCGCTTATCCAGCATGAATCCTGCAGAGCGTCGCGTACAGCGACTGCTGTTAGGGCATGCCAGTGAGTGTCAGATGGATAATGCGGGCCGTTTGTTGTTAGCGAATACGCTGCGACAACACGCGGGCCTGACCAAAGAAGTGATGCTGGTTGGACAGTTCAATAAATTTGAGCTGTGGGATGAACAGACCTGGTATCAACAAGTTAAGGACGATATTGACACAGAACAGTCGGCTCAGGAGCCTTTATCTGAGCGGTTGCAGGACTTGTCGCTATAGCTATGCAGGAAAATTTCAAACACACCACAGTGCTGCTGGATGAGGCGGTTAACGGCCTCAATATCAGGGAAGACGGCATTTACATTGACGGCACTTTTGGTCGCGGCGGTCATTCGCGCTTAATTCTTTCACAGCTTGGCGAGAAAGGACAACTGATCGCGATTGATCGCGATCCGCAAGCGATAGCCGCAGCTGCTGAGATAAACGATCCCCGTTTCTCCATCGTCCACGGGCCGTTTTCGGCGCTGGCGGAATATGTCGAAGAGCGCGGTCTGACCGGCCAAATTGATGGCGTATTGCTGGATCTGGGCGTCTCGTCACCACAGCTGGATGATGCCGAACGCGGCTTCTCCTTTATGCGTGACGGACCGCTGGATATGCGTATGGATCCAACGCGTGGGCAATCAGCAGCTGAATGGCTAGTGAGTGCGGAAGAAGCGGATATCGCTTTCGTGATTAAAACCTACGGTGAAGAGCGTTTCGGTAAACGTATCGCGCGTGCCATCGTAGAACGCAATCGCGAGCAGCCCATGACACGCACCAAAGAGTTGGCCACCGTTATCGCTGCTGCGATGCCGGTGAAAGACAAATTTAAGCATCCGGCGACGCGTACCTTCCAGGCGATTCGTATCTGGATCAATAGCGAGCTGGAAGAGATTGATACCGCGCTGAAAGGTGCGCTGTCTGTTCTCGCTCCCGGCGGAAGATTGTCGATTATCAGCTTCCATTCGCTGGAAGATCGCTTAGTGAAACGTTTTATGCGCGATCAGAGCCGCGGTCCACAGGTGCCAGCCGGCATCCCAATGACCGAGTCGCAGCTCAAAGCGTTAGGCGGTCGTGAACTCAAAACGCTTGGCAAGCTGATTCCGGGTGAAGCTGAAGTGAACGAAAACCCACGTGCACGCAGTTCTGTTTTGCGTATCGCGGAGAGAACAGCGTCATGATTGGCAACGAGCGTCACAGCCTGCCTGGCGTTATCGGTGGAGACCTGCTGCGTTTTGGCAAGATTCCACTGTTACTGCTGATTGCGGTGCTAGTGTCCTCCGTCGTGGTGGTGACGACCACACATAAGACGCGCCTGCTGACAGCGCAGCGTGAACAGCTGGTGCTGGAGCGTGATGCGCTCGATATCGAGTGGCGCAACCTCATTCTTGAAGAGAACGCCCTTGGCGATCACAGCCGCGTAGAGCGGATAGCAACCGATAAACTGCAAATGCAGCATGTTGATCCTTCACAGGAAAATATTGTGGTGCAGAAATAAGGAATCGCAGAACTCAATGAGTGGCGCAGGTAAAACGCTGAAGTTAAAAAAACAAGAAGATAAGGCCAGCTTTGTAAGCTGGCGCTTTGCGTTACTGTGCGGGTGTATTTTACTGGCGCTGGGTGGACTGCTGTCGCGCGTAGCGTGGTTGCAGGTGATCAACCCCGATAAGCTGGTGAAAGAGGGCGATTTACGCTCGCTGCGCGTGCAGTCGGTGCCAACGGCGCGCGGTATGATCAGCGATCGTGCGGGTCGTCCACTGGCGGTGAGTGTGCCGGTGAATGCGATCTGGGCCGATCCGAAAGAACTGACTGAGCACGGCGGCGTATCGCTGGATAGCCGCTGGAAAGCATTGTCTGATGCGTTATCAATCCCGCTTGATCAACTCGCAGCACGCGTTAATGCCAACCCGAAAGGGCGCTTTATTTATCTGGCGCGTCAGGTCAATCCGGCAATCGGCGAGTATGTGAAAAAACTTAAGCTGCCGGGCATCTATCTGCGTGAAGAGTCGCGCCGCTACTATCCGGCGGGCCAGGTTACTGCGCATCTGATTGGTTTCACCAACATTGATGGTCAGGGTATTGAGGGCATCGAGAAGAGCTTCGATAAATGGCTGACTGGCGCGCCGGGTGAACGTACCGTGCGTAAAGACCGCAACGGTCGCGTCATTGAAGATATCTCTTCGGTTGATAGCCGTGCGGCGCATAACCTAACGCTGAGCATTGATGAGCGTCTGCAAGCGCTGGTTTATCGTGAACTGAATAACGCCGTGGCCTTCAACAAAGCCGAATCGGGCACTGCCGTATTGGTGGATGTGAATACCGGTGAAGTGCTGGCAATGGCGAACAGTCCCGCTTATAACCCGAATAATCTTAGCAATACGCCGAAAGACGTAATGCGTAACCGCGCCATCACTGACATCTTCGAGCCAGGTTCTACCGTGAAACCCATGGTGGTGATGACGGCTTTACAGCGTGGTGTGGTGAAAGAAAACAGCGTCCTGAATACCGTGCCGTACCGCGTTAATGGTCATGAGATCAAAGACGTGGCGCGCTATAACGAATTGACCCTTACCGGGGTTTTACAGAAGTCGAGTAACGTCGGGGTTTCACGTTTGGCGTTAGCGATGCCCTCCTCAGCGCTTGTAGATACTTATGCGCGCTTTGGCTTGGGTAAACCGACCAATTTGGGGCTGGTCGGGGAAAGCAGTGGCTTATACCCTCAAAAACAACGGTGGTCTGACATAGAGAGGGCCACCTTCTCTTTCGGCTACGGGCTAATGGTAACGCCGTTACAGTTAGCGCGAGTCTACGCAACCATTGGCAGCTATGGCATCAATCGCCCGCTGTCGATCACCAAAGTTGACCCGCCAGTGGCAGGGGGACGCGTTTTCCAGGAAGACCTGGTGAAAACGGTGATGCACATGATGGAGAGCGTTG
>NZ_AKIU01000003.1:0-90649 GCF_000282675.1 Pantoea sp. GM01
GTACTGATTATCTAGTTTCCATGTATTGTTAAAAGTCAGAACTTAACTAATAAGGAGCGAGAGTTGTCACGCGATATCGGTATTTACATAGTTAAAAAAAGACTCCCCTCTACTTTTCTCCTCAGAGATTCAATCATTCATTCAGGGTTTCCCTGCGTACTGGATGACGAATTTGATCCTTTAACGTTCAGCGGCTTCTTACCTTGCCCTGTTAATGGTTCAATTTCAGGCTTCGAGTATTATGTACATGAAGTGGATGATGATGAACTTAAAGAGTTAAATGCTACCTTCGTACCTGATTTAGCTATTATTTTATCAACAGGCAGATATGAACTTGAGTGGATTTCTGCTGTAGCGACAGCATCCTGTATTGCAAGTCTTGCAGGAGGGCTTGTAGTTGACTATTTAACCGGCAATCAATACTTTGCTGATGATGCGGTTAAATGGGCTAAAGCTGAGGTGTCGAAAATACAATAGTAGACTGATAAGGTTCAGTCTTTAGTAACCTGCTAACGCCAGTCAATTGTATCTTTTGTTTGCGGCATGACATGTGGGGTACTCTTGAATTTATCATACTACAAAGTCCGCTTCTCGCTCTTCGCTGCCCATGAGCCTTTCCTTCGACTGCTGTGTGCCAGAAGCGGACATTTAAAAAATTTGTTTGCTGAACTGCAGACAGTTGTTTTGAGTGCATAACCATGCAGGCGCACCGAAATCATCAGGGGCGTTTTTTAGTGATATGGGCGGGAAAATGCCGGGCACGGCCACCCGTCCCAGAAATGCATTGATGGGTACTCAGATGATGCAGGCACGAAATGTTATCAAAGTATATTTACTGACGTATCGAGCAGCATTTCTTCCTGCAGTAATAGCGTCAGCCAGTCTGCAAATACCCCACAGCGCGAGGGAGATGCCTTCGGTGCTGACATGCGCTCACCCCCGTTCCTGTAAGTAGCGATGGACAAATGTCACGGCCATCGCCCCCTCGCCAACGGCGGACGCAACGCGCTTCACGGAACCATGTCTGACATCCCCCGCGGCAAAAGAGCCTGGCACGCTGGTTTCCAGATAAAAAGGCTGGCGAGCTAATGCCCAGTTCTCGGGCCAGCTGCTCCCTCGGGAGAGATCGGGCCCGGTTAGCAAATAGCCTTCAGAATCGCGCAAAATATGCGTGTCGCTGGCCCAGTCGGTGTTAGGCTGGCCGCCAATGCAGACAAAAAGTCGTGAACAGGCATGGCGACTTTTTCCACCCGATAACCGGTCGTGAAGAGTAATCGCCGCGAGGGAATCTTCACCGTCGAGCTCAGCTATCTCGCTATTGAAGATGACCTTTATATTGGCTTTTGAAGCGATACGTTGGATTAAATACTTCGACAATGTTTGAGACAGGCTGCTTCCTCGTACCAGCATCGTGACCTGAGCAGCATATTCAGCAAAGTGCATCACCGCCTGGCCTGCCGAGTTGCCACCCCCCACCACATAGACGTGGTCATTCGCGCAATAAGGTGCCTCTGCTGCTCCGGCGCCATAAAACAGGCCGTGACCGAGGAATTTATCTTCGCGGGGTAAATTAAGGCGGCGATACTCAACGCCGGTGGCGCAGATATTGGTTCTGGCGGTTAGCGTCTCGCCATTGGCAAGACGAACATGGATTTTGCCATCCTTAAAATGGGCTTTTACCCCTTCACTCATGGTCACCAACTCAGCACCAAACTTAATTGCCTGCTTGCGGGCCCGATCCGCCAGCGCAGCCCCGGAGATCCCTTCGGGAAAACCGAGATAATTCTCGATTAATGAACTGGTACCCGCCTGGCCACCTGGCGCCTGTCGTTCAATTAATATGGTTCGCAGACCTTCGGATGCGGCATAGACGGCGGCGCTCAACCCCGCCGGGCCCGCGCCGTAAATGGAGACGTCATATTCGCGATATTTGGGGAGCGTGATGTGCCCTAAATAAGCGGCGATGTCATGCAGTCCCGGGGCGAACAGGCGAACCTGTCCCGGAAATTCAACAACGGGAAGACGCAGGTCATTAAACCCTGACACCCCTAATGCCGACAAACACTCTTCTTCACTATTTAGTTCAATCCATTCAAAGGTAACCGCGCTACGCGCCAGATAGTCCCGAAGCAGATAGCCTTCCGGCGATCCCGCCCGGCCAAAAATACGTATGCTGTTTGTTTCTTTATCGGTCATTTTTAGCAACCTCACCATGCAGGGATTGAAGAGCATCGGACGTTCAGAAAGCGGGCTTATCCTGAGGTTTACGGGCAATCGCCCTCATGATGGCATCCTCGATGAGATTTAACGGCTGCGCGCCGGAAATCGTCTCGCCTTCAATGTCAAAATTCGGTACACCGCGGATCCCGGTGGCAAAATTGATTGCCGCCCGCGTCTCTTTTACGCCAGCGTCACCGGTGAGGTAAGCCAGCGCTTCCGCTCTGTCGAGACCATTTTCCGCGGCGATATCAGCCAGAATTTCCACATCGCCGATATCGCGGCCCTGCTCAAAATAGCCATGGAAAATCCCATTCGCGACGGCATCAGCGGCGCCATGCCGATGGGCCAGATTCATCAGACGATGCGCGCGGAAGGTGTTCGGCGTCTTCTGCATTGCATCGTAATTAAACGCGATATCATCCTCCGCGGCAGCCAGAATGGTTTTTCTGTCCAGCGACTGGCTGTACTCCCAGCTGCCAAATTTGGCGGAACGGTAGTTCTTACGATCGACGCCTTCTACCGGCATCGTGGGATTAAGCTCATAGGGCTGCCAGAGAATAGTCACCTCCACATCATCGGGTAAACGACGAATCACCTTTTGCAGACGGCGTTCGCCAATAAGGCACCACGGGCAAATAAAATCAGAGGTGAGCTTGACGGTAATATTCATATTGACTCCTGCTGGCTATGAGTGGGTCGGGAACATCATTGTGTTCAAAAGATGATTGGCGCAAAAGATGAAATACATTACGGACGCTGCGGCGTATTGATATTTAATATCCTGATGATGGTGACATATCAATTGACATCAGGCGGTTGCCCATGTTCATTCCCACCTGCTTCAGGTATTTACCGAGATGCCGCTGCTCCGGCTCCCAGCGTGCCAAAGCGGCATCGATATCGTCAGGATAATTCAGAAACGCCCATAGTAACGCCAGGGCATTTGCCGCCGCCTTGGAAGTGCTTGCCGCCGTGTGTGGGCGTGGAATAGACGCTGCATCGCCAAGCAATAGCACCCGATCTTTCACCATGCTATCAACGGCCAGATCCCGAATAGATTGCGCGAAAGGCTCTTCTGTCGCCAGCACCACGTCTCTGAATCCTGGCGGAAGCATCCGCGCGGCCTCTTTATAAATATGGCTTTTCCATTTTTGCGCGATGACACCTTCAGGTAGAGAATGCCCGCGCATTAGGCCATTTTTATCGGTCATCACGGATTCGCGAGTCGCGTCGTCCATAACGCGATACCACACCCAGTTATAAAGCCGGTGCCCCGGGCGGAGATCGTTATTTATCCCTGGAACTAGGTAGCCCAGAATCTGCGATCCCTTGCTATTGGCAAACGCAAAGTTGCCATGAAGATCGAGGCGCGCGCGCTCCGGCAGCCGATCTTCACGGATCAGCCCTCGCCAGGCGATATAGCCAGAATAGGTCGGGGTTTCACCCGGCCAGAGCAGCTGGCGGACGGTGGAGTTATTGCCATCGGCGCCAATCAGAATATCGCCTTTTATATGGCTACCGTCCTCAAACCACGCGGTAACGCCCTCTTTTTGCGAATCGATACGCTGCAGTTTTTTCCCCTGATGGTAATTCTCTTTACCGGTAGTGGTCAGTAATGTCGAATAAATTAATGACCATGAGGTTTGCATTTGTGGGGCCAACTGTTTGTATTCAACCGTACCGTCGGGATTATAAAAAATGCGGTATTGGGAACGAACGCCCATCTCATCCCATTTTTTATTAACGCCGCTTTCCTGAATCACATCCACCACCTGCGGCTGAAGCACTATTCCACCGCCCTGGCTATCCAGATTTTTTGCCGAGCGTTCGAAAATATCCACATCCCATCCGGCTTTTTTCATCATATTTCCGGCAAAAAGTCCGCCAAGGGAACCGCCGATAATAATGGCTTTTTTAGGTCGGGTAATATCTGACACAGGCACCTCCGCATTTTATTTATGCCACGCAGGTAAGAGCATAAATAATAATTAACTGTCTGGCTGCTGACGTTAACCATAACAGCCTCAGCAATAGCGGAGAATACCAGCAAAACCGGAAACACTATTGCGTAGCACGCAAAGCTGACTGGTATTCCTCACTCAAAACAGGCTAAGGTAAGGACTCACTCAGGCGTTTTTCCTATACGAGAAAGTTAAAGCTATGGATATGTTTTCGTCCTTACAGGCACTGGTCGCGGTGGTTGAGGAAGGCGGATTCTCTTCCGCCGGGCGGCGCCTGTCGCTTGCCACCTCTTCCGTCACCCGGCAAATTGACACGCTTGAGCAATATCTTGGAACGGTGCTACTGGTTCGCTCAACCCGAAAGGTATCGTTAACCGGGGCCGGAGAGCGGTACTACCAGCATGCCTGCAGGATTATGGCCGATCTCTCCTACGCTAACTACGAAGCCCGCGACCACTCCGGTATGCCCCGCGGGATCCTCAGAGCCAGCCTGCCGGTATCCTGGTCACTGCAATATTTAGCCACTTTAGTGCCTGAATTTATGAAGCAATATCCGCTTATCCGGCTTGAACTCACTTTTACTGACGATGTGCTCGATCTGGCTGAGAACCGGCTGGATCTCAGCATCCGGCTGGGGAAAATTTCTGCGCAAAACGTCATTGCCAAAAAGCTGCTGTTGCAAAAGCGCGTTCTTTGCGCCAGTCCGGGCTATCTTGCTGAAAAAGGCGTGCCATTGCTGCCTGCCGATTTACGACGCCATAATTGCCTGCTTTTCTCCTACTCTTCCGGTCAGACAAAATGGTTTTTCTTCCGCGATAAAACGGAAGGCGTCAGCGTTGAGGGAAACCTTAGATGCAACAATTCGCAGATACTCAGGCAGGCGGCTTTGGGCGGACAGGGTATTGCTTTGCTTCCGGACTGGCTGGTGAATAACGACGTTCAGCGCGGTGACCTGTTAGCGCTTTTTCCGGATATACGCGTTGATGTGACCGCTGATGAGGATGAATCCGCGGTGTATGCGCTTTATCATCCAAGCCGTCGCGACATTAAAATGGTGAAATTATTTGTCGATTTTATTTATCAGTTCCTCAACCAGCAGGAGGCAGAGGAAGCTGATATTTTCTGCAGGAAGCCAGGCTAAAGCAGCGCGCCGGGTTATTTATCTAAACTAGCGGCGGATAAACGCAAGCACATCTTGATTAAACTGCCCGGCATTTAGCTGAGCCAGACCGTGGCTGGCGCCGGGATAGATTTTCAGCTCGGCGTCGGCGATTATCTTCGCGCTCTTAATGCCTGCCGCAGCAATGGGCACAATTTGATCGTCATCGCCGTGAATAATCAGGGCTGGCTTATCGATTTTTTTCAGATCGTCCGTATAGTCGACTTCGGAAAACTCACGGATACAGTCATACTCTCCTTTGATACCGCCCTGCATCCCCATCCGCCAGAACGATTCGACCAGGCCATCATTGGTGGCGATATTTTCGCGATTAAAGCCATAAAACGGCACCGCCAGTTCGCGGAAGAACTGCGAACGATTGGCTGCGGTGCCGGTGCGGATATTGTCGAAAACCTCCAGAGGCGTGCCCTGCGGGTTATCAGCCGTTTGCAGCATTAGCGGTGGAACCGCGCCGACTAACACCACTTTTGCCACGCGAGAAGATCCGTGACGGCCGATATAGCGGGCGACTTCCCCACCGCCGGTCGAATGGCCAATCAGTATTGCATCATGCAGATCGAGATGGTCGATCAGCTCTGCCAGATCGTCCGCGTAACGGTCCATGTTGTTGCCTTCCCAGGGCTGCCCGGATGCGCCGTGCCCGCGGCGGTCATGGGCGATAACCCTGAAACCGTTCTGCCCGAAGAAAAGCATTTGTGCGTCCCAGGCATCTCCGGAAAGCGGCCATCCGTGAGAGAAAACAACCGGCTGACCTTTGCCCCAATCTTTATACGCAATACGAACATTATCTGAGGTAGTGAAATGGCTCATTATCGTTCTCCTGAAATTAACGGCATTAATTAGGAAACTACATCCCGCGTCGGGTGCAGTTAACTTAAACTACAATGTCAGAGGTGATAATCCGGGGAATATACAACGTAGTTTTGCATCTGGTGCAACGCTGGCATTGTTTCGGGCGCTTCCGCAATTAGCGACTATGCCGAGGAGTGAAAAGCCCCCGGCGAATGATTCAAAAAATTAATCCGCGGTGGGTAAGCGGCAGCCCGATACTGGGCGCATTAGATGTGGTACCCACGACCCTGAACCGTGACTTGTCAGGGGCAATATTGCGTTCGCGACTGCATAGATATAAAACCAGCGCGATCGGTAAGCAAATAAGGAAAGCAAAATAGCTTGTGCGAACGCGATCTGGCCAATCGCCTCTTTGATGCAGGAAAATCCCAACGATCGCTACACCTGCGAGTGCGTCGATCTTCTGATTTGTATTAAGGGTGGTAGCGCCAATATTTAAGTCTCCGGGCCCGGTTTCTTATATCGCCCCGAAGTTCATTGCTGTAATGCCTGTGACCATTTCGAAGTTGCAGATAATCACACCAATCGCTAAATGCCAGAAGGGCGCTGAGTCAGCGGAGACGAGCGATAACACTGTGCCAATGGCCGCCATGAAAGGTCGCTAACCAGGACGGCTTGATTATCTCACTTGCTGCTCAGGTAGGCCTCCAGCCCAATACAGAATTGCGTACCACTGAGACAGTACTTGAGATGTCAGTAACGGGAGCTACCTTGTTTGACCATAAGATACAGACCGTGGGAATCAGAAACTTTGCAGGGTTTTGCGGATGATTTTAAGTTGGGGATTTTTGTGTCGTTGGGAGGTATCAGGGGGCACTGCGTTATCGAACTAACCTGACCCCAGATTGACCCCAGATTTTCCCGATGCGAAGGGAGCACTGCAAATGTATCGGGAAGACTTTTCACACTAGCTTATTGAAGCGAAATCGTGTGGGGATTCGCCAAGCTGCATGAAAACAAGAAATTGGCTCATCTGACTGGGATCGCCTTTGCCAGTAACTGGCTAATAAGTAAGCTAAGCCTGAATTGCTAGTCTGTCAAGACCACCATAATGACCACCAATAATTGCGGATTCCATAAATCTGGTATGAGCGTTCCGCAGCATGGGTGAACATTACTATTTTACTCTCTGAAAATGAAGCGTAGTTAGAGGTAACGTCGAAGGCGTTTACCCTATGTGAAACTGTGTGCAAAGAGGTTTAACTGTCGGCTGAGTGCCAGAAGCGGGCGTTGCTAACGTCCGCGCTGCATCAATTGGAGGGAGCAGGTCAAACAAAGGGATGAGATCACTTTCACGGTAAAGAAAAAGAAGTAAACTTATGATATCCATGACTATCTCATGCTATAAAAATCACCCATAGATAGATGCACTTCGATACAAGGAATTATTGGATGGACTTTTTTGAAATTGATGAAGATACTGATTTAAACCTCCTTCATTTCAAATTTAAGGATCTGAATAACAAGTTAGGGTACGCCGGTGCTAAAGAGGTTGTTTCTTCTTGGGGAAATGACTTTTATGATCGCGATAAAAAAGCTAAAAATGAATTTCAAACATCGTTTCACTCTACTTTTTGGGAGCTCTATCTTCACGCAGCACTGAAGGAAATGAACTTCAAAGTTAGCGAAAAGCACAATCGACCAGACTTTATCGTTGAAGCCCCCACAGGAATGTATATTGAAGCAGTAGTGTCAGAGATTAAAAAAGATGGTGTTCCTGAAAAACTACGAACTATAGAGGATGTGGAGGCCAACTTACGGCCGATTATAACCAAGCGTGAGTTTTCAGATATCATCGATGAGGCAATATCACGTCACTCTAACTCTCTAAAATCAAAGTTAAAAAAATACACTGGATATATAAGCAAAGATAATGTGCCGATTAAAGGATACGTCGATTGTAATTGGGTTTCGCCTAATGTTCCATATATAATAGCCCTATCCTCCCATGACCAAATTGCCTATGGCAGAGAATTTATTTATTCCATGTTTGCTTTACTGTATGGGCACTATTACGACCCAGAAAATAAAGCATACACCAAAAAAAATAAAATTAAAAAACCCGGCACTAACTCGGATTTAGATCTTGGGATTTTTTTGAACCCAGCATTCAAAGAAGTTTCAGCCGTTTTATTTTGCAATACACTGACATTAGGTAAAGTATCTTCGCTACATAAATCAGAAAAAATAAGTTTCGATACAGTTATAAACATTAGATACTTGCAAGATGAACCGCATTTTCGCGTGCATGAAGTAACACCAGAAAATCCCGAGAAATTACTGGATGGTCTGTACATATTCCACAACCCATTTGCCAAAAACAAATTAGATTTCGATATATTTAATAAGTTGGCACAGTTCTCTATGGATGAATATGGACCACATCAAATTGGCAATTACCCTCTAATTGTGTCTAGGTTTCACACCAATTTGTTGCCTAGTTCAATAATTCCAAGTATAAAGACTGATGCTTTTTCAAGCTACAACCCGGAGTACTGTATGCGAGAACTCAAAAAAGAGAGCAGTCTTTTAAAGTTCGCTAAAAGCGAAATGATCAGGCAAAAGAAAAAAAGGATAAATAGAATCGCGAAGGCTTCCCGCAAAAAAAACAGATGATAAACTTAACTTTATCAACCATTTATCAGCGCCAGCTCTTCGCTCACAGCAGACTTAATGACCACTAATCCTGTCTGCTGCGTGCCCAGGCTGTGTGAAAACTCTGACCTGAAACTGAAGTTCGCGCATCTACGCAAAATCTGGAATTAATCGACAGGTTAGCTGAGCCAAATTTTACGTATGAGCGCTGTTTTCAACCCTGTTTTAAGCAGATTAAGCGACCAAAACAGTTTTCACACAGCCTGTGCCAGAAGCGGACATTGTTGGACTGTATATAGTTCATGCTACCTCTGCTTGCGTCACCAGTTAATTTAGCCACTACAGAGCTAAAAATCTTGGTAAATGATTTAGTCAGTCATTCAATCATCGCACGCTTTTTGCACAACTTAGTTTGTATTAGAATAGTCATACTATTGAGGAGATGATCATGTTTAAATATGCCGTAAACTCGCTAGCAGATTATGTTTCAACCGTTACAGAAATAGTAAATGAAGTCGATGACATATGGTTTAGAGGACATGCTTGCGCTTCATATAGATTAGTACCCTCGGTATTACGAGATACCTTTCCCTTAACTGATGCCAGAGGTAATAGGGTCGAAAACGGTCAGGTGATACGTTCAGAGGGCGGTCATGTAACAGGTCTTAGTCCCGAAAATATGTTTTATGAATTTAAGTCTCGAGCGGTTCCTTTTTTGAATCGAGAGCCCTCAAATAATTTTGAGTGGATGTTCTTGATGCAGCACTATGGTGTACCAACAAGGCTGTTAGACTGGACGACAAACGCCTTAGTTGCGTTATTCTTTGCTATCGAATCGAATCCTACCTCTGACGAAGAGAGGCATTACAACGAATCGCCCTCGCTAAACTTTATGGAAAGCGATGAGTTTTGCTCGGAAGGAGCAGCTGTTTTTGCCATAAGCCCATCAAAATTGAATTATTTAACAGTCTCAAACCGATCAAAAATTTATATTTGTGAAGAAGCTGACAAATGGAGTAATTACTTTGACCCTATGAGTAAAGAAGGTAGTTATAATTTTCTTCCAATTGCAGTCCAATCAAGTCATATTGATACGAGAATAAGATCACAATCTGGCCACTTCACATTACATGGTTCAAACATATGGGCATTAGACTATTACGATGAGCTTCGTAAAATTATACATAAAATATTTATACCATATGAAGTGGTTCCCCAAATGCTTAAAGATTTGCAGGCTCTAGGCATAACTGAGTCATTTATATATCCGGGACTAGAATCATTGTCGAGAGATATCAAAAGAAGCGAAGCTTTTAAATTTAACGGTAAAAAGCTTTAGCATTGCATTACAACCTGCTAGCCGCTAAACATGGAGTTAATGGCGGCTTATCGCTCATAGCGGACCTTATTTCCGCGTCCGCTTCGTGCCAAAAGCGGACGTTCTTTAACCCTTCGTTCTGAGGCTATTTAACACGACTTTTTACTATTGCACAGCCATTGCCAGGCGAATCCCAACTGCAAAAAAGGCCAGTGCTACGCCCCAACGTATCCCGGTCATTACCCTGTGATTTCCTAATACATAATGACTAACAGACGAAGCAAAAGCGCCATATAGAGAAAATACAGCAAAAGTCATGGCCGCAAAAATAGCTGAAAGAATCAACATGCTCTGTGTAGGGTGTGCATCTCTGGTGGCGATAAACTGCGGAAGGAATGCCAGGAAAAATAGCGAAAGTTTGGGGTTAAGAATATTGGCAACTACTGCCTGTATTATCAATGCGCTATGAGATAACTCCGGCCCGGGACCGTCTGCGGTTAAAAGTGTCTTATCCCGTAGCGTTTTCCACGCCATAAACAGCAGGTAAGCCACACCGGTATACTTCACAATGGAAAATAGTAACGGACTGGCATGTAACAGAGTGGCAAGGCCTGTAATTGCAGCCAGCATATGAGGCAACACCCCGAGAGTGCATCCGGCAGCAGCAATTATTGCGCTACGTTTTCCCTGCCTGAGGCCGGCAGAAAGCGTAATGATGGCACCAGTACCGGGTGATATGACAATTAGCAGAGATGTCACCAGAAAATCATTATAAAGCATCAAATTTTATCCCTCATCAGCAGCTGAAATAATTGCTTCAGTATTTGATGAAGAGGCTTTTTCTGTCTTGAATAAAATTGCAGCGTTTAGACAGCTAGATTTTTGGATTTTGTTGCGCGTAGACGCCTGGCGTATAGCCATAGCTGCGAACAAACAAACGATTCATGTGGCTTTGATCCGAAAATCCTGCCGCAATGGCTGCATCAACAAGCTCCATTCCGCCCCTGATGAGCTTTCGAACCAGTGACAGGCGTCTCTGCAAAAGATAGGCATGCGGGGTCATTCCACTGTAATGCGCAAAAGCGCGCAAAAACGTAAACTGCCCGAGTCCGGCAATCGCCGCCAGCTCAGTAAGAGATATAGCACTCCCCGGCGCGTCATCCATTTTTTCTTTCGCGTACAACACGCCTTTTATAGGCGTTTTTATCTGAATTCGGGGCATTTGGGCCAATGCGTTAGTCAGAATTAACAATGCTTCATCCGCAGCCAGATTTTTTACATCGCCATTACCACTGATAATGGCCTGATATAACTGGTTAAAAATTTTTGCTATACCGACATTCTTTAATACAGGCATAGCAAATTCGCCGCTGGCAAATTTACCTTCAGAAATATCGATAAAGCACTGATTAATAAGCTCAGTATCAAAATAAAGCATCCGCCAGGCTCGCGAGCCACCGAGAGGCGTCCCATCGTGAACTTCACCAGGGTTAACAGTGATGACATCACCCGCGTTCGACTCGACATATCCGCGCCCACTCAGAGATTTTTGCCCGCCTCTGTCCATCAAACCAATGCCGAATTGGTCGTGAGTATGACGCCCGAATGAGATATCGCTGTTGGCGTTTACCGCCTCAACACCCGCTACAGTTATGGGGAGAAGTTCAATGGAATGTTGACGCACGATGTCAGCATTTATCCTGTTGCAATTGGTCGTGTTGAACGAGTTCGTAATCGATGAACGCACCAATCATAGTCCGGTAAACCTTTTCGATAATCACTGTGGGAAGTCCTAATTCAGTCGCCTGTTTACTTACCTTATCGATTACCTGCTGGACACGATCAGGAGCACGAACGTCTGAGTGATCACTTTTGAAAGCTGCTGCAGCTCTAACACATTGGCTACGTTGCGCGATCATTTTAACCAGTTCAGCGTCAATCTGATCTATATGGCTTCTAACATCCTCAATTGACGAAAATATCATCTTCAATCCACCTGGCTAGTACATGAGTGCATCAGATTACACAAATTTTCGATTCAAAACAGTCTTCAGTTTGTAAAGCCTAACTTGAAGAACGATATCCAAAAACATTCAATCAAGAATATCCAGCGATTGATATTGCGATAAAAGAGAGTGGGTAAATGTCAGCTTCTCGCTCATAGCGGACATTGGTCT
This sequence comes from Pantoea sp. GM01, assembly GCF_000282675.1. Taxonomy (NCBI): domain Bacteria; kingdom Pseudomonadati; phylum Pseudomonadota; class Gammaproteobacteria; order Enterobacterales; family Erwiniaceae; genus Pantoea; species Pantoea sp. GM01. The sequence continues at coordinate 12,304 of NZ_AKIU01000003.1, forward strand.
GAGTATCAGTCCGTTCTGTGCCAAAAGCGGAAGTAGCTTACAACAGTCGGTGTCAATCATCGGGGAGCAGGTCAAGCAACGCCCACACATATTAAGTATTTTACATCCAAATAAATAGTCAGATGGTTAGTTCAACCAAGTCATGAACTCCACGGGAGATGTGGATATGAGATTTAATGGGCTGGGTGTCGCTCTACTGCGTATTGGCAGCCATCCGCCTAAATCGGCTGAAAGTAACCTCTCATACCAATGATATTTTTGGTCATATCAAGTCAGACTAATAATTTCCCCCCTGTTGCCGATACCATTAGTCCTCAGTCAATATATGAAGGAACATGTATGTACTTCGTTCGACCTGCAGTTCGCCCGCTTATTTTTCTGTCGCTCTTCCCTCTTGCTTTCTCTCAGGCTGCTGAAAAGCCCACATTAACAGGCGGCGGTACGAATCCCTTATCCATAGTCAGAATTCACGATCGTGTGAATTATATGGTGTCTCTTAACTTCAGCAACGGAAAGACAGCTCAGCAATGGCGTTCTGTTGACTGTAAACAGGGGAAGGCACAGCTTCTGTACATGGATTTATTGAATGACCAGGGCTATACCTCCACGCGCTCATACGGCAACAGCTATCTGCGATATGCACCGGCACAGGATGATAAGCAAATGACACCGGAGGATATCCGTACGGTTTGTCAGCTCCCCATAAAAGAGGTCAGGTGGGAAAAGTTATCCGCCACGTCAGAGTTTGGCATCACCAATCTGGTCGATGTGAATAGCATTCAGCGTAATGGCGACAACTTATCCGTGCGCATGGGCTATGACATGGCAGATATCGTCTGGGAGCCGCCTTACGACGCGCCGCTGGTATTAAAGATTGAACACTACATATACAACTGCAAGACCCATCAGGGTAAGGCTGTTACAGCGATGAACTTTGACAGCGAGGGGCGCGTGACGGACTCACTCATAACGGCTGACATTGTTCGCCGCCAAAGTAGCTTTGAAATCACCTCTCAGATGACGCAGCGCTTCGGGGAGTTCTGCGATTTACCCTCCGGGAAACGATTTACTGCCGAAGGGCATTTTGTGCCTGCCGCGAATAAGCGGGCGTCTACGGTGATGGGGCCATCAATGCCCGACCTGAGCAATAATAATCCGCAGTGGCTGAAAAAATATCCACTTACTGCTGCCATTGAGCATCAGGCTCAGTCATTGATTAAACCCTGGGCGCTTCCACGCTTCAAACAGGTTCGTTATACCGAAGTCAGCGCGCTCGCCAAGGTCGCCGTGCAGTTGGATGCGCAACCCGATGGTTACGTACGCAAGCTGGAAGATTACGGTATCTGGACGGTGCAACGGCTAACGCTGGCCAATCTGCTACAGCTTAAATACACCATGTCCATTAGCTCTGGGGCATCGTTGCTCAATAAATTACAGACGGATCTGCGCTTCCCGCTAGTCACAGGGCAACGTTATCAGGCGCAGTGGGAAAGTATTGACGCCGATAAGAAAGTCACGGCTTCCACATTACGATGTGAAGTGACAAACGAGGGCGATGCAAATACCCTTTCGCCGGTGTTCGGCGGGAAATATCTGTTAGTTGAGTGCAGTGCAACCAATGAGGGACAAGTGTCCAGCAGTGACAAACTCGCCTGGATTCAGGAGCTTAATATCTTCGTTCCAATCGCTATGCAGGTCGGTGATAAGCCTGAAACCCCGGTGAAACTGGAAAATGTCAGTGTGATCCGTTAATTAGCAGGCAGGCAAGCTGATTAACGCTTTGTGCCTGCCATATCCCTTTAATTTCTGTGAATGGAATCAGGCATTGAACAGCTTGCCTGGGGTTTTTATTATATTACTTTCAATGAGTTATCTAGCGCGATGTGCTCTTGTCAATAATGTGACGAGCGGCAATTTCAAATATAACACGTCCCAAAGCTATGCATGGAATGTCTCTGTAGCGTCCAAACAGGAACCTTCTAATGAAAGAAAGGTGTCGCAGAGGACCTTATTTTAAGGCGGGATTGCCAGCCATCATGATGAATAAAAGAATTACTTACTTTTATATAAATTAGATGAACCAACCCGATTCCAGACGAGCTAGATCATATTTCCAGCTACTGCAGAGTCTTTGAGGTGTGATGAGCTTCGGCATTCCGCACAGAGCAGACTTTCCAGCCAACTGGCTCGACTGTACTTTGCCAGGAGCGGACGTTAAAAAATTATGTAGATACAGTTAATTTATTAGTTAAAATAGCCGCGCACGGTAAGGCTGTTATCATCTTTTGGTAGATACAAAAATATAATCATGAATAAAAGTTATTATTTCGAAAGTAAATATAAAAAATGGTCCATTACAGCCGTGGTATGCATCATTATGGGCGGATGGTTATGGTATATGTTGTGGGCATCAAGCATCTCCCATAATATCATTTTAAAAAAATCGGTACCTGAATGGACAACGTATATTTCTTTTGGTGTATTGATTGGAAGCTTCTTTTTTATTCACGCTTTTTATCTTCGCACTTTTAACAAAACAATAAAGTATCTTTGTAATGCATTCTTTGGCGGTTTTTGCCTGGGATTTGTATTGAGCTTAAACTGTTACGATGTCTATGTTTATCTCTTCCCAGACAAAATAATTGGCTATAAATCTGAATATGAGGTTGTATTCCCAGGACCATCGAGGGGCAAGCATGGGCATTGTGAAGCAGGGGTCTGGTTAAAAGATCAGAACACCTCCAGATGGATACAGCTTTGTACAAATAAAGAATTTCTACGCAGCCACCGTAAGCAAGGAATGACAGGAGTATGGGTATCATCTCGTGTTAATAAAATTGGAACCTACATCGTGAAATACGAATTCATTTATATGTAAATGAAATAATCTGAATATATTACAATCGCTAAGGTCGCCATTTTTCTGTGTCTGTGAAAATGGATAATAGCCAACGTTCGCTTCTCGTTCACAGCGGACGTTGAGCCCAATAATGGCAGACTAGTTCAATATGCAAATATTTATTAATAAGAATGAGCAGAACTAATTATATGTACTGGTCGCTCATTATTGACTGGAAGCAAACCATAGGGGCAGCAGACTAAAACGCAGCGAATTTTTAGTTATCGCTCATATCGGTGCATCATCAGCATTACTCTTTGAACAGCTATGATTGTTACGTGCCGGATGATCAAACTCCCTCAGCTCTGGAAACCAGGCCCCACAACATTGACCTCAATCGCATACATGGACTTTGAAAATTTTCACAAGTGAACCAGGCTTAAGTCTCTAATCAAAGGAAGCCATAGATGCCCTATAAATCCCGAAATTCCCTGCCAGATAGCGTCAGACATGTCCTTCCTGCACATGCGCAGGATATTTACCTTGCGGCTTTTAACAGCGCGTGGGATGAGTATAAAGATAAAAAAGACCGTAAGGATGACAGCTCGCGGGAAGAAGTGTCACATAAAGTGGCCTGGGCTGCGGTCAAGCATACGTACGAAAAAGGCAGCGACGATAAATGGCATAAAAAGAAATCCTGAGCAGGCCCTAGGTTCCATGCAAGGCTGGTACAACCCAGCCTGAGTTCACCTGTAAAGCCCCCCTTCATGGAGACTGATTTGTCATTAACCAACCGGACTCAATATCGCGACCTTAAACGTTCTTTCCTTTCTGCCGTTCCGCTGGGTATTGGCGTGATGGCATCAGTGGATGAGATCATATTTCATCAGCTGCTGGCCTGGCATCACTTCTTTGACTGGGGCACTCCCGCTTATGGTCTATTTTCCGATGGGTTACTACATTCTGCCGAACTCATCGCCTTTGTAGCGGGCGCCTTCATGATGCTTAACCTCATCCGCGACCAGAGCCTGTGCAGACTGTCTGCATGGTCCGGTTTCTTTACGGGTCTGGGAGGTTTTCAGATTTTCGACGGCATTGTCGACCACAAGCTACTCAGACTTCATCAAATACGTTATGTGGATGATTTGTTGACCTATGACCTGGTGTGGAATGGCGCGGGACTGCTGATGCTGTTAGCTGGCTGGCTTTTGTACCGACGAGCACGAAGAACGGAGGGTACCCCTTGGAGGAGATGATCCATCATGGCCCACCCCCGGGTTCCTCTGTGCTGGTCTTGTTGCTTACCCTCTTACCACTGTGTCTGCTATGCCTCTATGCCATATCCGCCTTTCGCAGGCGTGAGGCAGCAGGATGGAGCGGCTGGCGCATGGCGAGTTTCACTGCGGGTATCATGCTAATTGTGATAGCCGTGCTGCCGCCGGTCGCGCCCTGGGCACATCATGATCTGCGCGGTCATATGTTTCAGCACCTGTTGCTGGGGATGTTTGGCCCGCTCGGATTAGTGTTCGGTGCACCCGGCACGCTGCTAATCCTAAGTTTGACGAAATCGGGGGCACACCGGTTCATGAATATTATGCGGTTGCCACCGATCAGACTGCTTATTCATCCCGTCACCGCAGCCATTCTGGATATCGGCGGAATGTATCTGCTTTACCTCACGCCTTTATTTAGTCTGAGCATGTCCCATCCGGTTTTATTTGTACTTATGCATCTGCATTTTGTTCTGTCTGGCTATTTGTTTACCTGGTCCATTGCCGGGCCCGATCCGGCACCTCATCGTCCCTCAAGAAGTTTGCGACTGGTGGTCGTTTTTCTGGCAACAGCGGCGCATGCTGTTCTTGGCAAATTGATGTACGGATACGGATATCCACAGGGGATGTCTGGCAGCCTGAATGAGGTGCAGTCTGCGGCACAATGGATGTACTACGGCGGTGATCTGGCTGAACTCTTGCTGGTGACAGGTTTCTTTGCGGCCTGGTTCAGGCAGCGCAGTGTATTGCCTGATTTTATGGCAACCAGAGTTGCGCGTGCGCGCAATGAAGAGTGACGTTTTATTTCTTTTTTTCTGGGTCAAAATCCCTATATATCGCACTGAGCCGCTCTCTGAACACCACCGGATCGTGCTCCCGACGGATGCGCGCGACAGACTGTATAGAACGTTCTTTGACGGCATTTCTGTCACTGATGATCTGCAAAATGTGGGCTTTCAGCTGACTAACGATGGCACTTCTCAGTACCGTTTTGTCGCTGAGCGCTCCTACCGTCAGCTCCGACATACTGTTCAGGGGGCAGCGGATAAGCCAGCCGGCATTTTCCGGATTGATTTCCGGCAGGGCTCTGACGTTAGTCGTAATCACCGGGCAGCCGCAGGCCTGCATTTCCAGAACGGAAAAGCCGTAGGTCTCCTGCCAGGTGGGAAGTAGCCCAACGTCAGAGGTCTTAATCAGCTCCAGCACCGCGTCGTTGCTGAGCGATGTATGGTGCCGGAATATCGGGCATTCACGTAGCGTGTTCTCTATGCTTGCCCGAAAAGCGGCATCGTCCTGGAATTCCTGGTGGGCCACGTTATGCGTCCTGCCAGGATCCCCCACCATATTTACGCGCACGTCGTTCATGCTTATCATGTTTTCCCTTAACAGCTGGCTAACGGCCAGAATAACTTCTGCCCCTCCCTTGCGCTAGAACTCCTTACCCACGAAGATAAAAGTCAGCGGACCTTCCTGAACCGTAGCGCTTTTTTCCTGTATCACCGGCTTCGGGGGGTGCAGTACGTGCAGTTTAGGCCCGATGATGGCCTGCTCTCTGGGGAAATGCTCCAGCAGCCGCAGCTGGATTTGCCGTGTGGCTTCTGAGATAGCGATGATGCCTTTGCAGCGCGAAGAGCAAACATACCGGAGTTCGCGCGCCAGCTCGGGGTTGTCAAATTTCACTATTCCACCGACGGGCAGAACACGAGGCAGTTCGGTTTCAAATGTCGCTACCCAGTCGCCAGGGCCCGAAGAGACTTCGTTGAAAAGGTGGATAATGTCCGCATCAACTGAAGACATCAGGGGCAGCGGGCGGAAAATAAAGAGTTTATTTTGGTGCAGCAAGCGCTGCCTTATGACGTTGATCCAGGTCCATATGTTTCTGGACCGGTAATCCAGATAGCGATGTGAAGGGTCTGTGATGATGTTTCTCTTTTCCGGGTAGCCCTTGCCCCCCACGATAATCTTCATCCTTCCCCCTGCTGGCGAGTGTGAAAAAAATCAGTTTCAGAATTAATCAACAACCATTGAGTTTGTAAGGACGTGCAAGTGCTTGCGCGTTTTAAAAGCGGACGTAGCGTTGAGTAATGAACAAGACGTCCAAGGCACCTCCACGCTGTTTCGAGAAGCTGCGCCGATTCAGGTGCAGGGCTGCACATAAATGGCGCTGGCTGACATTCCGATATGCTTAATTATGCGCGGGCCCACCAGAGAAAGGCGTGTAACTGCAGGCATTTACTGACATTCCGGAAAACTTCGGGAGAGAAAGTACCACCGAAAATTTAAAATTCAGGTTGCTATATCGACTGTCATTAATGCCTGAAAACCCGCATCGGCCGGAGCATCCAAATCTAATGCTGCTATTTAGATTACGAGTGCCCTCGGTGCTAAGGGCTGGTAGGCCAGGCATGTGGTAATGATTGGACCAGGAAGGGTATTGACGGACTGATTGCCCGCAAGGCGATAAACCCCGATTACTCCTTCAGCAGGGATATCCCAACGTTTCTGTACCTGATGGCAAAAATACTCTGTCATGTATCCTGACAGCTTATCTCCTGACGCTGCGGCCCATATACTGGGCCGGCTGAACAATTAGCTGCAGCGGCAGCCAACGTGAAGCGGTTAGAACTCCTGACGAGTCGGGCGAAGCACGATTTCATTAATGTCTACATCCGCAGGCTGTTCAATCGCAAACGCAATGGCCCGCGCTACCGACGAGGCAGGGATAGCCTGTTTGTAGAACGCCAGAACATTTTCGGCGGCCGTGCCGGTCGTGGAGTATTTTAAATCACTCTCCACCGCACCGGGTTCAATACAGGTGACGCGGATGTTGCCGCCTATCTCCTGACGCAGACCATCCGATATGGCTCTGACCGCAAATTTCGTTCCGGAGTACACCGTGCCTCCAGGCGCAAAGACTTTGATGCCCGCCACTGAACTCAGGTTAATGATATGTCCACTCTCCTGAGCCTGAAAGCGCGGCAGCGCAGCGGCGATACCATAAAGTGTCCCTTTCAGGTTGACGTCGATCATGGCATCCCATTCGTCAGTATTCACTTCAGACATAGGGCGGATCGGCATCAGACCCGCGTTATTAATCAGCACGTCCAGCTGGCCAAAATCGCTGACCACCTCTGCGACGACGGCTTCAAACTGGTGCTTATCGGTAACATCCAGCTGATAACCGCGGGCGACATGACCGCCGTCGGTAATCTCCTGTACAACCTGATCCGTTTTTGACTGTCTGCGTGCCGCAACGGCGATTTTTGCGCCCCGCATCGCCAACAGTCGAGCAACTTCAGCACCAATACCCGAATTACCGCCGGTGATAAGAATGACTTTGCCTTCGATACCGTTATTCATGGGTATTCTCCATAATTACTGACGTTGCAGGTGGGTAAACTGGATAATCAGTAAAGCCTTCCTCAGAACCACCGTAGAGACGCGCGGCATTTAGCGCGTTAAGCGGCCAGCCGTTGGCAATCCGTGCCGGTAAGTCAGGGTTCGCCACAAAGGGTCTGCCAAACGCAATCAGATCGGCATAATTGCTGCGGATCATTTTTTCTGCACGCTCTGCTGTGTAACGTCCGGCATAAATGATGCGGCCACTGAACACACGGCGTATCTCACGTCGGAAGGCCTCTGGCATATCCGGTGCGTTGTCCCAGTCCGCTTCAGCAATTGAAACGTAGGCAACGCCTGCGCTTTCGAGGACTTTCACCGCTTCCACGTAGGTCGTATGCGGATCGCTCTCCACCAGACCGATATAAACGCGATCTTCGTCGGTACTGGTAAATAACGGGGTGAATCGCACACCGAGGCGATTGGCACCGACAGCCGCGCTGACAGCTTGCACAATTTCACGCAGGAACCGCAGACGGTTTTCGAGTGAGCCGCCGTAAGCATCCTGACGATGATTGGCATGTTCAGAAATAAACTGGTTCACCAGGTAGCCGTTGGCCGCATGGATTTCCACACCATCAAAGCCGGCACGAATCGCGTTTCTGGCAGCCTGAACGTAAAGCTCCACCAGTTCCTGAATGTCCGCGATTCCCAGTTCACGCGGCGCGGAGGGTGAAACGAGCGTTCCGGTCCCTGGCCCAGTTTCAATAAATGCCTTAACTTTTTCAGCCTGAATGGCCGACGGTGCCAGCGGTGCGCCATTTTCAGGCTGCAGTGACGTATGGGAAACGCGGCCAACGTGCCAGAGCTGGGCGAATATCACACCTCCGCTGGCGTGCACGGCATCCGTGACTTTTTGCCATCCCTCAATCTGCGCTTCGCTGTAAATGCCCGGTGTCCAGGCATAACCCTGACCGCGCGGTTCAATCTGAGTTCCTTCGCTGACCATAAAGCCCGCGCCGGCACGTTGCTGATAATATTCTGCCATCAGGCCGGTTGGCAGATCGCCAGGCTGGCCGCTGCGCTGGCGCGTCAGCGGAGGGAATACAATCCGGTTTTTCAGGGTATAGGGACCGAGGTTTATCGGATGAAACAACGCTTCATGTTGCATTTCTATTCTCCAGTATCTCTGCAAAAAAATCACATTAGACCGGTCGACTAGTAATAACGTAACCCTAGGCCGATCGGCTATTTTCATCTCTTCAATCAACCAACAATGAGATCAGTCGACTAGTAAATACATCCGGAAATTTCCCCGTGATGAAGATTTTCAGCTCAGGTGATATAGCCCACCCGCTAGATTCCAACACTGATACCTCATGCTTACTTGTAAATTTCCGCCGTGCCGTAAAGATAATTGCGACCGCCGGCAGAAACCACGCGATAGGATCCGGCACCTTCGGCTGTCGCTTTCGCATCGAGTCGGTTTATCAGTTCACTCAGATTGCTTCCGGCAGCCGAGGCTGAGATGACGCCGATACGTTGCTCGCCAGCAGGTTGATCCTGAACCTGATTAGCGGCAAATGCAGGTAATGAAGCGGTAGAGATGGCGAACAGTGCAACAGCTTTAGTCATGATTTTCATGATATTTTCCTTTCAGTCAGTAAAGTGATTTGAGTAGTAGAGAGAATTTTTGGCCGGGACCGCTTAGTGGCTCCGGCGTTAAGTTACGAACATTTAGTGCGACAAACTCTGTGCTGCCTTTTCAATCACGGCCGCAATCTTACCGGGCTGTGAGGCATAAATTGCGTGGTTACCTTTCAGTTCGGTCACCTTGCTGCCGGCACGCTCGGCCATAAAACGTTCCAGCTGCGGGTTGATGGCGCGGTCTTCCGTCGCTACCACAGCCCAGCTCGGCTTATGCTTCCACGCCGGTTCGCCAGCGGTCGCACTGAAGGCCGCCACCGCGGGCATGACCTGAGACTGTGCCAGCAGCGCGGTCTCTTTTTCCGGCAGATCGGCGGCAAAGTCCGCGTGGAACGACTCAGGTTTCAGATAGAGGAAATGATCGTCCGTTTCAGCAATCGAATGCGCGGCGGGCGGGTATTTTTTTGCCAGGCTCAGCAGCGAGTCCCCTTTTTCCGGCTGCATCGCTGCGATGTAGACCAGCCCTGCCACCGACGGGTCATTACCCGCATCGCTGATAATCATGCCGCCGTAGCTGTGTCCGACCAGCAGCGTTTTGCCGCTCTGCATTTTCAGTACGCGTTTTGTTGCGGCCACGTCGTCTGCCAGGGAGGTCTGCGGCTCCTGAACAATCGACACCTTGTAGCCCTCTTTATGCAGAATGCGGGCGATCGGGTTCCAGCCGGAGCCATCAACGAAAGCCCCATGGACCAGAACGATATTTTTAACCGGCTCGGCCAGCGATGACTGAGCATAGACAGACAGAACCAGGCTTAAAGCGGCTGAAGCGACAGTTTTTTTGAACATTTTTTATCTCTCTTTCATAAACAGGTTGAGTTTGCTGTACCGGGTGCTGAGAGAGTTGCTGGGCAATCCCCCGCAGCCGGCCGGAGTCATATCACTGTGCCAGCTGTTTGATCAGCTGCGCTGCGGTTGCTGCTGATGAGGTCGGGTTCTGACCGGTGATCAAAAGACCATCAGTAACCACATATGAGCTCCAGTCCGCGCCTTTGGAATAAATACCGCCCTTCGCAATCAGCTCATCCTCGACCAGGAATGGCACCACGTGGGTCAGGCCTACCGCCTCTTCTTCAGTGTTAGTGAAGCCGGTGACCTTGCGTCCTTCGACCAGCGGTCTGCCTTCCGGCGTTTTCACGTGACGCAGTACGCCAGGTGCATGGCAGACGAACGCCACGTTTTTTGAAGCGGCAAAGAAAGATTCAATTAGCGCGATAGAATCCTTATCTTCCGCCAGGTCCCACAGCGGACCGTGGCCACCCGGATAAAACACGGTGTCGAACTCGGCCTGAGACACACTGTCGAGGCGGACGGTGGTCGCCAGCTGCGCCATGGCGTCAGTATCGGCTTCAAAGCGGTGCGTAAGCTCGGTCTGGAAGTCCGGCTCATTGCTTTTTGGATCCAGCGGTGGGTTACCCCCCTTCGGTGAGGCCAGCACGATTTCCGCACCGGCGTCCTTAAAGGCGTAGTAAGGAGCGGCCAGCTCTTCGAGCCAGAAGCCGGTTTTACGGCCGGTATTGCCCAGCGTGTCGTGTGAGGTCAGTACCATTAAAACTTTCATTGTCATTCTCCAGTATGTCGATTTGTGATATTCAATTAGACCAGTCGTCTATAAACTTGCTGCATTTCCTGTCCTGGTGCTGACGGTTGCTTTGCTTAAACCTGATGGCTATGCAATTGCCCCCGATTTTAAGCAACCTCGTTTGCCCTGACAGTTGCCGTGAAACCAAACTAACATCAATTAGACCGGTCGTCTACAAAGATTGTATGTCATGTTCAGATTTCTTTTTAAAACAATTATGACGTAGAACGGCTTCGGTATTTTCACAGTAACATCAAACCATTGCGCAAGCCGGTTCTACAGAAGAAACGTCATTGTCGCAGACTCAGTCCAGCTCTTTTGCCCAGACAGCCTGCGCATTCGTGAATTCGCGCAACCCGAAGTGGGACAGCTCACGGCCGTAACCACTTTTTTTCACGCCGCCGACAGGAATGCGGGCGTTAGTGGCAGAAAAACCGTTAATGAACACGCCGCCCGTTTCCAGACGCCGGGCCATCCGCTGTCCACGCTGAATATCCGCCGTCCAGAGGTTACCACCCAGACCGTAGTCGCTGGTGTTTGCCAGTTCAATGGCGTGCTCAGCATTATCCGCAATCGTGATAGCCGCAACGGGACCAAAGGTTTCCTCGTCAAAAGCGGCCATACCCGGTACCACGTTACCCAGCACCGTAGGCGCGTAGAAATTACCGCTTCCTTCCAGTTTGTGTCCGCCCAGCAGGAGCGTTGCCCCGGCTTCCAGCGTACGCTCAACCTGATGATGAAGCTCATCGCGCAGATCCTTTCTGGCCATTGGGCCAACGCGGGTCTGAGGATCCATCGGATCACCCACTTTCAGCTGGCTAACCGCAGCGATAAATTTTTGCGTAAACGCCTCCGCGATGGGCGCTTCCAGGATAAACCGTTTTGCCGCCAGGCAGACCTGACCTGCGTTCTGGAAGCGGGCTTCAACGGCGGCACGCACTGCCTGATCGATATCCGCATCAGCAAGAACAATAAAAGCATCTGAACCGCCCAGCTCAAGCAGACTCTTTTTCAGCGCTCTGCCCGCAATAGCCGCTACGGCAGATCCTGCTCGCATGCTTCCCGTCAGGGTTACTGCGGCGACACGGTCATCTTCAATGACGCGCGCCACCGTATCATTGTCCGTCACCAGGTTGGTAAACAGGCCAGCAGGAAAACCTGCGCTTTCATAAGCATCCTGCAGGGCATAGGCCGATCCCATGACGTTAGGAGCATGCTTGAGAATAAAGCCGTTGCCGGAGAGCATGATGGGGCCGGATGCGCGGATAACCTGCCACAGCGGGAAGTTCCACGGCATCACCGCCAGGATTGATCCCACCGGTAAATAGGAGACATAAACCTGGTCGCCGTTATCGACAGACACCGGTTCGTCAGCCAGCACTGATGGACCGTTGTCTGCAATCCAGTCTAACGTGGCCGCGCATTTCTCGACTTCCGCGCGGGCTGCTGAGAAGGTTTTGCCCATCTCAGCGGTGATCAACCCGGCCAGTAAATCAGTGCGTTCGCGCAGAATCTGCGACAGACGGCGGTAAGCCGTAACACGTTCGCGTAAAGGGGTGGCGCGCCACAGGCGAAACGCGGCCGCATTCTGTTCCAGCAGCGCTTCCACTTCTTCAGTGGTCTGGTAGGCATAATTAGCAATGAATTCATCGGTCGCCGGATTACGTGATACCGCAAAGGTGATGTCAGATGAAACTGGATTAGCAGATTGAGATGTCATTTTGAAGCCTCCTGAGTGATGGGTGCAGCATGATTGTGCTGCCTGAAATCCATCTTAAGTGCGCCCAAAAATCTCAGGAAGGCGTGTTGTTATCCTATTACTGATGGTCACTGGCAACATGTCTGGGAATGTAGGTTACCAGTGAAAGATCGGGTCTGCCCTCTGGCGTCAGGGCGACATAGGTGAATTCAATGTGTCCTGAGGTGGGATGTGCCAGCCTTTTACTCCCCTCACTCATGCCCTGTACGTCGGTATCCTGCCACCACTCCCGAAATTCAGGTGACTGCTCGCTCAGTTCATCGATCAGGGCGTCGAAATGCGCTTTGTTCTGCGCCCGCGCGCGCGATGCACGGAATACGGAAATCATTCCGCGCGCCATCTGCTCCCAGTCCAGAATCAGCGTCCGATAAGGCTGGTAGAGAAACAGCAGGCGCAGTGTATTTCGTTCGTGCGGCTGCAATGAACTGTAATCAATGAAAAGGTCGGCGATGGCGTCATTCCACGCCAGAATATCCAGACGCGCATTGCGCACGTATGCAGGGATTGGATTGATGGCGCGAACCAGCATGTCGAGCCCATCGCTGACACCCATATCCACCTGACGCGGTTCCGGCTCCTCACGCGGTGAAAGGGCAAAAAGATGCGATGACTCTACGCGGTTTAATCTGAGCACCTTTGCAATACGCTGCAGCGCTTCAGAGGAAGGCTTGATTTCACGGCCCTGTTCCAGCCAGGTGTACCAGCTGACGCTCACACCAGCCAGCATGGCTACTTCTTCACGGCGTAATCCCGGCGTGCGGCGGGTGCCCTTTGGCATGCCGAACGCTTCTGGATCCAATCTAGCCCGGCGACTGAGAAGAAATGCACCCAGCTCGCGACGCTGCTCCTGAGTGGTCTTTTTGACCATGATGCTAAGCCCCTGAATAAGAATGTTTCGACAGCTATTTTTATATCAGCAGTTAACAGAAAAAAAGGTTTTCCTTAAATTTTCATCTCAGCAGAGAGACTCGCTCTGCTGAGAGAATTAACTGACTGCCATGCTGTTTAAAATGGGTGACACCATACAGGATGGTAATTATTAAAAAATGGCTGTAGCAACACCGCCAGGATTTTATTTATCAATTAGTTGAATTATAGCGCTTCAATAACCTCATATTCTTCTGCAACTAGCTCCATATCTTCAGAGTAAAAACCTGCTCTGGTAAAAAGCTTTATGCTCTGCTCTCCAGTATTCAAGGCTCAAATTCCTTTCACCTTCTTTACGCGCTTAACATGCTAATTGAATATTACGTTAACAGTCCGCGCTTCAGATAAGATCGGTATTCACTCGTTTACCTATATCTTTAAGCTGCGAATATTTTTCAAGCAACTGTGGCGCATCGTCAAGGCTCATCGCGAACATCCAGAGATAGGTCATGACGGAGTAAATGTGACCAGCGTCGGTCCCGCCTCGGAGTGCCATAGTGAAAATAGTCATAGCAAATAACAACGCGGTGACCGCCCCGATAGAAAGATATCCCATCGCTTCACGATCTGACAGGCGGATACGCAGCCCCGCAATTACCCGATAATGCCTGCTCAAAGAGGCAACCGGGGCACTGCTGACAAAGCCCACTTCTTTTTCCAGTCGGTCATTAAGCCGGTAAAAAAGCGCCTCATTTTTACGCGTATATCCGGGCAGGAAAAACGAAAAGAATAGCAATACGGCCAAACAGGCGATCCCGGACCAAAATTCAATCGCGAGCAGCATGAATGCCGCCCCGGTAATTGAAGCCAGGGAGGTAATCAATACCGGCAGATGTTTTTCAAAGAAGTCGACGAATTCTCTTGAAAGCGCAACGCGGGCGGCGATCGTGGAATGGCTATGATTTTCCCGACGCTGGGCAAGAATAACCGGCACTGCCAGTTCGGCGTATATCCTTGCGAATGTGCGCGTATCCAGGCTGCGCCGGGCGGCACCAATCACCCACATGGTAAAAACCATCAGCGCATAAAATACTGCATGCCATGCCTTACCGGCGACGATTGCATTTATGGCAAAGCCGGCCAGCAGTGGATAGAGCAGATAGGTCAGGTTTTCGGCGATAACGAGCATGAGGGTAAAGAAAAGCTTTTTGCTATGACGGCGTCCAAGTCGTTTAAGCGTTTGTACCGCGCTGCCGGTTACTTTGACCGGATCAGTAATATCATGCGTTTGCATAGGTCCATTTTCTGTTAATATTAATTTGAGCATGTGCTCAAATTTAGAATCGCAGTCTATTTGAGCAACTGCTCAAAGTCAACGGAGCCATGCCATGAAAGAAATAAAGGAAGCGCTTAAAGCACGTATATTGGACGGCGCTGCTTTGCTATTCGCAGAGAAAGGTATTGAGAATGTCTCAACGCGCGAACTGACCGAGCGGCTCTCTATCTCACGCAGCCATATCTATTATTATTTCAGCGACTGGCAGACGCTATGTATAGAAGCTCTGACAAGATATATGCAGAATGAGCTGGATACTTTTTCACGATCCATAGAATCCATATCACCCACCGAAAAACTGATTACGGTTATTGAAAATTATCTACCGGATGCCCCAGACGCCGCCTGGCAGCTTTACGGTTCCCTGTGGCAAATGGCGGGACGCGATAGCGCATTTGCTGAACTGGCAGAACTATTACTTCAAAAGTGGACGATTTTCATCACCGAGATCGTTGAGCAAGGTATCGCCGCTGGCATTTACCGACCTGTTGAAACCGCGCGTTTTACCCGGCAACTTGGCGCTTTGCTTAACGGATATGCCGATAGCCTCACAATAAACCCTAGCCCGGCAAAGCACCGCGAAGCTGTCGAAGATATACAGGCGTTTATCCAACTCACTCTTTAGGATTTTTTCTGCTAACAGAATCATCGGGTTATCCACTCATCACCCTTCATGCTGCCGTGAGTGAGAGCAATGAACGGTGAGATAATTGGCAGGTCAGGCATTTACCTGTAAACCTGCCGTTGGTTTTAGTGAAATGACCGGCTTCCGGTACCGGTCACGACTGGGGATACCCTGACCCGATAGGCAATAACCATTGCCGCAACCAGCATTATGCATCCCGCGGTGAGGAATACTCCGGTGATGCCGCTTATGCCATAAACCAGTCCCCCAATAGCGGCACCGATGGCAATTGAGGATTGAACGGCGGCAACCACCATTCCTCCTGCACTCTCAGCCTCATCGGGTAAAGCACGCGCTACCCAGCTGGACCAGGCTACCGGCACGCCGCCAAATGCAAAGCCCCACAACATAACCAGCAGAGTAAGTCTTGTTAGTGATACCGGCAGGGTTAACATAGCGAGTGCAGCCGCCCCTACTAACGTGGGCATCACGATCAGCGTCAGGCGTAAGCTTCGTTCCATCAACCATCCTGCCGCTAGCGTCCCAACAAAATTAGCCAGTCCAAATCCCAGCAAAATTAGCGCAAGTGTTTCACTTCCAACATGCGCGAGCGTTTCAAGTGCCGGACGTATGTAGGTAAAAAGCGCATACTGCCCGGTGTGTGCCAGCACACAGCCCAGCATCCCCACGCTAACGCCAGGCCGCTGCAGAAGAGAATAAACCGATGCTGTTTTACCCCGAACAACCGGCGCCATACCGGGAAGCGTGAACCACTGAAAAATTAAGGTGATTGCCCCGACTGCAGCGGCGACAAAAAAGGCGCTACGCCAGCCAAAAAGGCCGCCAATGTAGCTTCCCAGAGGGACAGCCACAACGGTGCCTAACGCGATACCACTAAAAATAATCGACAGTGCGCGCGGTACTAACCTCTCAGGCACCAGTCGCATTGCCACCGCCGCCGCCATGCTCCAGAATCCACCGAGAGCGATCCCCAGCAAAACGCGCATCGCCAGCAACATAACGATGCTTGTAGATAGCGCCACCAGCACATTTGAAACGATCATCAACACCGTAAAACTTAACAATATGGTGCGCCGATTCATCGCACGCGTCAGGCGCGGGACCATTAACCCGGCAAATAACGCAATTAACGCCGTAATCGTGACGGCCTGACCTGTAAGTGATTCTGACACCTGAAAATCCTGCGCCATGGGCGTTAATAAACTCGCCGGTAAGTATTCTGCGGTTAGCAAGCCAAATACGCCCATGGTTAACGAAAACACCGCCCGCCAGGCAGGCCGAATTTGCTCATCACGGTCTAAGACTTCCTCGTGCGTATTCACACAGACTTCGTTTGTCATTCCCGTTTTTCCTTCTCAATAGCTTTAAAGGTCGAAGTCTATGCAGGCGGGCGTGGATGATCTATGCTCTAAAACCCTCAGTTTTTAACCCAAAACCCGAATATGAACGCGACCAATCCCTTTGCCCTCTCGTCTGAACTCATCAGTGAACTGCTTGCAGGTCTGCGGCTACATGGCGTGCAGTATCGGCGTATACAGACTGGCAATACCTTTGGTTTGAACTTTGTCAGTCGGCCTGGTCACGCTTATTTGCACTATGTTGCCGTGGGAGATGTGCTGCTTAGAACCCCAGGTGGCCATTGTCTTACGCTTTCAGCGGGTGAAGCGGTCTTTATTCCCCACGGCATAGAGCATCAGCTGTTGTCGGCAACCACCGTTGAAGTGATGAATATCGATGATTTAGAGACAGCACCACTGGATGACAACGTGAGTGGACTGGATAGTTGTCCCAGCACCCAAGAGACGCCCAGTGCGGTGATGTTTTTTGGTTGCATGGAGATCAACTTAGGCAGCATGCAGCGGCTAGCAGGGGCGATGCCTGAAATTATGCTTGCCGATGCACAGGGCACTCACTGGCCTGGACTCATGCATATACTTGATGCGATGAAACGCGAGATATGCTCCGGACGCATGGGCTATGCCGGCATCCTTGCCAGGTTGGCCGATGTCGTTGCCGCGATGTTTATCAGGGGTTGGGTGGAAAACGGTTGTGATAATAGCTCAGGACTGGCAGCGGCCCTGCGTGATCCGCGTTTGGCCCGCGCCATTCTGGCCATTCATCGCGAACCGGCTCGGGATTGGAGTGTGGCAGAGCTCGCCGCTGAATCGCATATCTCCCGATCCGCATTCGCGGAGAGGTTTCAGGCAACAATCGGTATACCTCCCCTGCGATATGCAACGGAAGTGCGCATGCAACTGGCTATCCGCTGGTTGTCGTCAGAAAAAATCACCATCGACGCTGCATCACAACGCTTAGGTTACTCCTCGCAAGCCGCTTTCAGTCGGGCATTTAAACGCGTGACAGGCAAATCTCCCGGTACACTGCGTATTCCGAGCTGAGGCATTTCAGGTCGGATTTTTATTCAGCGCTTAGAGTGATATTTAATATTGGGCATCATTATGACCTGAATAAAATGCCTGATTTCACGTATTAATTAAATTGAGCAAATGCATTACTGTCCTGGAGGGATTATTGCGTCGCCAGGCAAAAGCGATATCGGTGAACAGAGTGTTATTCTCTATTTCACAAAACGTGATGTGTGGGTTGTTCACGCAGCACATTGACTCTGGTACCAGCGCGATTCCGCAACCTGCGCCCACCATGCCGAGAGACGACGTAATCTGTGGCGCCTGAATAAATCGTGTCGTTATGAACCCCGCACGCAGACACGTGCTGACGATCAGCTCATAGAGACTGGGAGCGACTTCACGCGGAAACATAATCAATGTTTCATCCACCAGCTGTGATAACGCAATGGTGTGCAGATGGCTACATGCATGACCCACAGGTAACGCAACCATCATTCTCTCAGTAGCGATAACCTTCAGGTTGAACGCTTTGCTGCTTTCACACGGCAGGCGAATAAACGCCGCATCCAGCAATCCATCCCGCAAATCCTGCATCAGTAAAGCCATGTTCTCTTCACGCGTGATGAGCTCCATCGCCGGATAACGTGTTTTAAAACGGTGAATAAGATCAAACACCGGTGCACAGAAGGCGACTGAACTGGCGAACCCCAGCGACATCTGCCCGCTTATGCCCCGCGCCATGCCTCGGGCTTTCTTGAGCGCATGGTCAGCCAGCTGCACAATCTCTGCGGCATCATTCAGGAATGCCCTGCCCGCGTCGGTAAGCTCAACACCGCGCGTCAAACGTTTCAGTAACGGTGTCCCAATCTCGTGTTCCAGCCGCTGGATTTGCTGGCTCAGCGGCGGCTGAGAAATGCCCAACATCTCCGCGGCACGGGTGAAATGTAGCGTCTCTGCAACGGCTACAAAATAACGCAGATGGCGAAGTTCCATATCAAATACGTCTCAAAGTTAACAGGTTTCGCTATTGGATTCCGTAGGCCAAAAAGCCCACCATGATATTAACACGGCTTAACTATTGGTTTGCGAGGTGGCAAATGTGTAATTTTGTATCTGACTGTTCATGCGAGGAACAGCTGAAAGAGACCGTCTTAAAACTCCATGATGATTCACCAGAAAAGGTTATCTATCAGACCTCCCTGATGAGCGCGCTGCTGAGTGGTGTTTATGACGGATCCACCACGGTGTCGGACTTATTAAACAAAGGCGATTTTGGTCTGGGTACGTTCAACCAGCTTGATGGCGAACTTATCGCCTTCGACAGCAAAGTCTATCAGTTACGCTCCGATGGCAGCGCCAATCCTGCCAAACCTGAGCAACAAACGCCGTTTGCAGTAATGACCTTTTTCAAACCGGAACATCATCACCGCTTCAGCGGAACCGCGACGCGAGAAGAGGTTCACCGGGTTATCGACAGTAAAATTACTTCAGACAATCAGTTCTGCGCCATGCGCATCAGTGGCCGCTTCCAGGCGGTTCAGACTCGTACCGTTCCCTGTCAGTGCCGCCCTTATCGCTCGATGCCTGAGGTGCTAGGCGATCAGCCAACCTTCGCATTCAAACAGACCCCGGGTGAACTGATTGGCTTCCGGACGCCGCAGTACATGCAGGGGATTAACGTGGCCGGTTATCACGAGCACTTTATTACGGATGACCGGCAAGGCGGCGGACACATCCTCGACTATGTGCTCGAGGAGGGAACGCTGACCTTTGGCGCGATTAGCAAGCTGGTGATTGATCTCCCCCGGGATACCGAATTCCTCCAGGCAGAGCTCAATCCTCACAATCTTGATGAAGCCATTCGGGCCGTTGAAAGCTAACCGTAGAGGTCACTATGAAAACGTTAAAAACCAACACTATTTGGAACAGCGGCGCCGATTTAGTTGTCGCACAACTTGAAGCGCAGGGGGTTAATCACGTGTTTGGCATCCCCGGAGCCAAGATCGATAAAGTGTTTGATTCGCTGGTGGATTCACCCATTCAACTGATCCCTGTCAGACATGAAGCTAATGCTGCCTTTATGGCCGCAGCAGTAGGCCGACTCACAGGGCATGCAGGTGTTGCACTCGTGACCTCCGGACCCGGCTGTTCGAACCTGGTTACCGGCATGGCAACCGCCACCAGCGAAGGCGATCCGGTGGTGGCCATTGGCGGAGCGGTAAAACGATCGGATAGCGCCAAACAGGTTCACCAAAGCCTGGATACCGTTTCGATGTTTCGCCCGGTCACAAAATATGCTGTTGAGGTCACCTCTCCCTCCGCGCTAACTGAATGTGTCTCCAATGCATTTCGTCATGCTGAAAACGGACGCGGCGGCGGCACATTTATCAGCCTGCCACAGGATATTGTCGACCAGCCTGTGTCCGGCAGCCCTTTGCACAGCAATGGACACATCAAGCTGGGCGCCGCACCCGATGCCCTGATTGAGGCGGTCAGCCAGGAGATCACTCGGGCAAAAAATCCGGTCATTCTGCTGGGCCTGATGGCCAGTCAGCCAGAAAACAGTGCTGCAATTCATGAATTACTGTCGACAAGCCAGATCCCGGTCACCAGTACTTACCAGGCCGCAGGTGCCGTCAGACAGGAGAACTTCTCACGGTTTGCCGGACGTGTTGGACTATTTAACAACCAGGCCGGAGACCGTCTATTACAGCAGGCAGACCTGATCATCACTATCGGGTACAGCCCGGTTGAGTATGAGCCGGCAATGTGGAACAGCGGCAAAGCTTTGCTGGTCCATATTGATGTGCTGCCAGCTGATACGGATAACCTTTACCTGCCTGACGCAGAACTGGTCGGCGACATTGCCCAGACCGTAAGCAAGATTGCCACCCGCATCACCGCGCCGCTTCAGCTCAGTAACAGCGCAGCTTCTGTGCTGGAAGATCGGCAGCAGCAACGGCAATTACTGGCACTGCAAGGCGCCAGCTTAAATCAGTTTGCACTGCATCCACTGCGCATCGTGCGCGCGATGCAGGACATCATTAACGCTGACATCAGCCTTACCGTTGACATGGGAAGCTTTCACATCTGGATTGCGCGATATCTGTATAGTTTCCGCGCGCGCCAAATCATGATCTCCAATGGTCAGCAGACCATGGGTGTCGCCCTGCCCTGGGCTATCGGTGCATGGCTGGTTGATCCCTCACGCAAAATTGTATCGGTCTCCGGTGATGGCGGATTTTTACAATCAAGCATGGAGCTGGAAACTGCCGTCAGGCTCAAGGCCAATATTCTGCACATCATCTGGGTCGATAACGCCTACAACATGGTTGCCATGCAGGAAGAGAAAAAGTATCAGCGCATTTCAGGTGTCAATTTTGGCCCGGTTGATTTTAAAGCCTATGCCGAAGCGTTCGGCGCTGCCGGCTTCTCAATAAACAGTGCTGCTGAACTGGAGCCAACGTTGCGCAGAGCCATGGATGTCAATGGCCCGGCAGTGGTCGCTATTCCGGTCGACTACAGCGATAACCCATTGCTGATGAGTCAGTTACACCTCAGTCAACTTCTTTAAATAAATATCAAGGATGCCATTATGAAAAACAGAGTCGCATTTGTGACCGGTGCCGGCCAGGGCATTGGCGCTGCCATCGCCTTACGCCTGGCAAAAGACGGCTTTGCCGTTGCCATCGCGGATTTCAATCTTGAAACAGCGCAGCATGTCGCTGATGAGATTATCCGCTCGGGGGGAAAGGCTTTGGCGCTGCAGGTTGATGTCAGCCAACGCGACAAGGTATTTCACGCTGTTGAAGAGGCACGCCATGCGCTGTGCGATTTCAATGTGATTGTGAACAATGCCGGTATTGCGCCATCAACACCCATCAGCGATATCACCGAAGAGATTGTGGATAAGGTCTATAACGTCAACGTCAAGGGGGTGATTTGGGGAATGCAGGCGGCGATCAACGCTTTCGCCGCGGAGAATCACGGCGGCAAAATCATTAATGCCTGCTCTCAGGCAGGACATGTAGGCAACCCGGAACTTGCCGTATACAGTTCCAGCAAGTTTGCCGTTCGCGGGCTTACGCAGACAGCGGCCAAGGATCTTGCGCCTAAAGGCATCACGGTTAATGCATTCTGTCCCGGCATTGTTAACACTCCTATGTGGCAATCCATCGACAAACAAATTTCAGAAGCGGCAGGTAAACCGGCCGGGTATGGTACTGAGGAGTTTGCCAAACGTATTACTCTGGGCCGCCTATCTGAGCCGGAAGATGTAGCCGCCTGCGTTGCATTTCTGGCGGGACCCGACTCCGATTACATGACCGGGCAATCGCTATTAATCGACGGCGGTATGGTATTCAACTGATTCAGTGATCGTGCTTACCCGCACTACAATGCGGGTAAGTTATTAGCCATGAGTATTTACCTATGCATCTCATTCCATCGGAAGAACAGTTGCGCGTCTTCCTGGCTAAACGGCAGGTAACCTATTTTATCTTTGCGATCAACATCACCCTTTATTTCAGTCCCAATTTGACTGCCAGCCGATGAAGATTACCGGGATCCAATTCCAGCTTTCTAGCCGCCTTAGCCCACACCCGATCGCAGCTTTCATAAACCTGTTTAATGTAGTCGTACTGAAATTTACGCGTCGCCTCGCTGAGGTTCACCACTGGCGTGGTTAGCAACGTTTTGATCGGCTCTGCATGAACGGTTCCGCCATCCTGCAGTTGAAAATGTTGTGGAAGCAGAATGACTTCGCCGTTGCGTGATTCGGCCTGCGCGATGATCACGGCACGATATATAGCATGTTCCAGCTCGCGCACATTTCCCGGCCAGCTTGCGGCTTGCAGCATAGCGCGGCAGCCAGCACTTAACGCAACGCTCAACAGGCCAAATTTTACCCGACACTTTTCACAGAAATAGCCCGCTAGCAGTACGATATCGTCACGACGTTCATTCAGCGACGGGACGAACAGCGGGAAGACGCTAAGGCGATGATAAAGATCAGCCCTGAATTTGCCATCGGTCACCGCCTTGCGCATATCGAGGTTGGTTGCGGCGATAATGCGCACATCCACGGTAAGCGGCTTATCTTCGCCCACTCGCTGCAGATCGCCATACTGCAGCACGCGTAGCAGCTTGGCCTGCAGCGAAAGCGGCAACTCTCCAATCTCATCAAGAAACAGCGTCCCTTTATCCGCCAATTCGAATTTGCCCGGCCGATCGTGAATGGCGCCGGTGAACGCCCCTTTGACGTGGCCAAACAGCTCGCTCTCCGCCACGCTTTCCGGCAGGGCTGCACAGTTGAGATAAACCAGCGGCCGCGCTGCGCGATGAGAATGTTGGTGAAGGGCCTGAGCAACCAACTCTTTACCGGTGCCGGTTTCGCCCATGATCAACACGCTGAGATCGGAAGGAGCAACCACACCAATCTGTTGTTTGAGATGCGCTAACGCCGTCGAATCACCGATGATCTCCACCTCCTCACTCTCTTCGGGCCGGTGTGGTGGCGGTGTAAAGGATGAGGCGGGTTTTTCTAAACGCTCCATCAGCAAGGCATTATTCAGTGCGCCCGCCGTCAGGCTCGCCAGCACCCGTAACTCTTCATCGCTGTAATCATCAAATTGAGTAGCGTTAATGCCATCCAGCGTCAGGGCGCCGATCAGCGTTTGCCCAACAAAAAGTGGCATGCCGACGCAGGCGTGGACGTGTAAATCGCCTTGGTCGGGAATCAATCCATCATAGGGATCGGGTAAATCACTGTCGGCGGGAAAGCGCACCACATCGCCAGCCCGCGCAATGGCCTCAAGTCGTGGATGAGCATCGAGATTGAATCGCCGCCCCATCACATCCGGTGCCAGACCCGCGGTGGCCAGCGGACGAAACTGCTGATTCTCATAACGTAATAGCGCGGTGGCGTCACAGTTTAGCGCGCCGTGGATGCTGTTAATCATCCGCATAAACCGGTCGCGGCCATGCACTCCATTTTGAATATCAACAGCCAGTGCCGCCAGCGTCTGAACAGAAAGAGTCATATTGTCACCCGCACATGAATTGTCTCAAAGACAAGCAAAGACATTGTATTTTACACAACATGCAATTATCCATTTGATTAAAATCAATGTGTTATGTTATGGCACGGAATATGCCTCATTAGATTAGATAATGTAGCTCAGGAGTATCACCGTGTCAGAACAACAAAACAGTCAGGCGCTTAGCGCTTAGCAAATTGCATCGGCCGCGGATGCCCTGCGTTGGGCAGCGGCATTATCTATCCACCGGCGCTGTTAATTGCACTGAATATATAACCCGCTGCGGCGGGTTTTTTATGCCTGTAAATTGTCATTAATACAATTAGTTGTCACTAACACAAAACTGGTTATTGTAATTTAAACAACATCCAATATGTAAACATATAAATATGAGTAACTTAAATATTGGCACGCTTGATGCACAACGATTGTGAAACCAACTTACGCTAACAGGGCATCAAATGAATATTCACGTAAAAAACAACATTTTTTGGGTCGGCAAACGTGACTGGGAAGTTGAGCACTTTCACGGCAAAGAGTACAAGATGCAACGGGGCACCAGCTATAACAGCTATCTTATTCGCGAAGCCAGGAACGTCCTGATCGATACGGTTGATCTGAAATTCCGTACTGATTTTGTTAAGAATCTGGCAGAAGAAATCGACCTGAAAAAAATCGATGCCATCGTAATTAACCATGCAGAAGAAGACCATTCAGGCGCACTCGCCGAACTGCTGGCGCTGATTCCAAACACGCCGATTTACTGCACCGCTAACGGCGTTGATTCCATCAATGGTCATCACCACCATCCCGAATGGAATTTTAACGTGGTTAAAACCGGTGATTCGCTTGATCTCGGCAACGGCAAAAAACTGATCTTTGTTGAAACCCCGATGTTGCACTGGCCAGACAGCATGATGACTTACATGACAGAGGACGCCGTGCTGTTCAGTAATGACGCCTTCGGCCAGCATTACTGCGATGAACATCTGTTTAACGATGAAGTTGACCAACACGAACTATTTGATCAATGCCAGCGCTATTTCTCCAATATCCTGACGCCTTTTGCGCGTCTGGTTACCTCAAAAATCAATGAGATACTCGGCTTTAATCTGCCGGTCAGCATGATTGCGACTTCGCATGGCGTGGTGTGGCGCGATAAACCCACCCAGATTGTAGAGCTGTACCTGCAATGGGCTGCGGATTACCAGGAAGATCGCATCACCCTGTTCTACGACGCCATGTCTAACAACACCCGCATGATGGCGGATGCGATCGCCGAAGGTATCCGCGAAACCGATCCGCGCGTTGCCGTGAAGGTTTACAACGTCTCCACCCACGACAAAAACGAAATCATCACCTCCTGCTTCCGCTCCAAGGGCATTTTGGTCGGTTCCTCCACCATGAACAATGTGATGATGCCGAAGGTGGCGGGCATGCTGGAAGAGATTACCGGCCTGAAATTCCGCAATAAACGCGCCTCCGCGTTCGGTTCTTATGGCTGGACTGGCGGAGCGGTGGATCGCGTTGCCACTCGCCTGCAGGATGCCGGTTTTGATATGACGATTGCGCTCAAAACCAAGTGGCGTCCCGACCTCTCCGCGTTGGAAGAGTGCCGCGAGCATGGCCGCAAAATCGCCCGTGAATGGGTGCTCTCGCCGCTGCCAGTAACCGTCGTTGCAGCGAATACCGCCGCTGCGGTTATGGCAGCTTCCGCACCCACAAACCAGGGTGGCGTCGGTGTGGTAGAAGCGGGTGAAGACATCGGGCAGAAAATGATTTGTACGGTTTGTCAGTGGGTTTACGACCCGGCCGAAGGCGAACCAAACCAGGATGTCCTACCCGGAACCGCATGGGAAGCCGTGCCAGACGATTTCTTATGCCCTGGATGCGCGCTGGGCAAATCCGTGTTTGATCCTTACGAGGGCTGAGTCCATGTCAGCAGACATTGTGATTGTTGGCTCAGGCTTCGCCGCCCGCCAGCTGGTCAAAAACATCCGGCATCTGGATAAACATGTGCCGATTCGCATCATTGCGGCCGATAGCTGTGATGAATACAACAAGCCCGAACTCAGTCATGTTTTCAGTATGGGTTATCGCGCTGAGGCACTCACTCGACAAACCGCAGCAGAGTGGGCGGAAAACCAGAACATCATGCTGCATCCTTTTACCACGGTTTCGCGCATTGATACGGCAGCAAAGGTTATCAGAACTCCCGCTGGCGATTACGTCTATGGCAAGTTGGTGCTTGCTACTGGTGCCGAGGCCATCGTACCGGCGATAGAAGGCAGTGATCTGATCTTCACGCTGAACAGTCAGCAGGAATACCGCCGCTATGACAACGCGCTGATAGATGCGCATCGAATATTGATGGTCGGCGGGGGTCTCATCGGCACAGAACTCGCGATGGATTTTAACCGTGCAGGTAAAGCAGTAACGGTAATGGACCGCAGTAACGGCCTTCTTTCGGCGCTGTTACCGCCGGAAATCAGTGCTCGTCTGCAAAACCGTTTGATGAACAACGGAGTAGAGTTTCTCTTCAGGCATGAACTTACCAAAATCTCACGGCATGAAGATTTACTGGAGGCAACGTTCAGTAACGGACAACGGAGGATTTTTAACGCCGTGGTGTGTGCCATTGGCTTACGCCCTAATCTTACGCTGGCGCAGAGTGCGGGAATCGAAACACGTCGTGGAATTGTGGTTGATGACACTCTCGCCACCTCGGCTACCGATGTCTACGCCTTGGGTGATTGTGCAGAGATTCAGGGAAAACTGATGCCCTATCTGCAGCCCGCTACCCTTGCGGCAATGACGCTGGCTAAAAACCTTACCGGTCACGACGCCAAACTGATGCTGCCAGCCATGTTGATCAAGGTTAAAACGCCGGATATGCCGCTTCACCTGGCGGGCGATCCAGCGAATGCAGCTTATCATTGGGATATGGCGTTATCCCCGTCAGGCATTATTGCTCAAGGCCGTGATGAAGACGGGGCATTACGGGCATTTGTTGTCAGCGAAGAGCATATGAAGCTGGCATTCAGTATGTTGAAAGACATCAAACTTTCGGGCACATCTTAACCCAAGCATTTTATTAACAGACGATCGGACGCATTTAGGTTCGCTAATTAAAGCGACGATGGTCCTTACATCTACCAGGCCGGTAATCCACCGGCCATTGCTTCCAACTTAATATCAAAGGTTGTGGCACAATGAATATGCCTGAAGCCCCAGCAGTAACCAATATTACCCTGCATAACCCCTCCTCTTGCACCTGTGGGAGAATTATTTGGTTAACCATGCACTGTGATTCCTTCGCCATGAATATGGGAACATGTGACGTTGATGCACGCATTGATGCAAGTATTGGAACGATTTCTCAGCGTAAAACGTTCCCACCTGGAATGCTCAAGGAGGTCGTTGCTGCGATATTTTGGGAGATGTGGAATGCGTGGGAGCCAGCAGAAGGCATAAAGGTTGTGGCTGAATAATAAACAACACCTAAGCCGCATTTTTATAAGTTTCAATCAGTGCCAATAGCGGACATTAATGAATGTTGCCGTGGATTAAACGCCGCGATGTTTATCTTTGTATTGGCGTTATCAAAAAACAGACTGTGCCTTGCCGTTGTTTAGGCCTTTCGCCGTTATGCCTCTGACAAAACCTGTAATCTGTACAATCGTTGTATAATGCGCGTCCCTTGCTTCACAGCTTTTAGAGGCTGGCAGGTGCATCCTTGCACATAACGCCTTTTTATCATCCATGGTTCTCGGTGTTCTTTTGCTAAGCACAGCCATTCAGAGAATGATGAAATGTCGGCCATTCATTCCCCGGCTTTAGCTGTTATACAACTTACTCATCAGCTTCGGTTAAGCCAGCAAATATCCAACAAGAACTCCACTACCAGGGCTGACGACCATGGCTACCAAAAAAACCACCCGTCGGCCCATCTGATTCCGTTAATGCCATTTTTATGGCCGTAATGGCTCCTTCATCTGGCGTCAGAAAACCCGTATTGCCATTTAAATCGGTCTGCACATGGCCGGGTTCAACGGCATTGACTTTAATACCCATAGGTTCGAGTTCTTTCGCGAATGAAACGGTAACAGCGTTCAGAGCAACCTTTGAAGAGGTGTAACCTAACAGGTTTACGCTTGAATATATTGAAGTCGGATCGGTAATTAGCGTTAAGGATCCTACGCCGCTGCCCATCATGACAATCCGGGCATTGCTGGACGCTTTAAGCAGAGGTAGGAAAGCCTGTGTCACCCGAATCGGGCCAAACAGATTAACTTCATACACCGCTTTCATATCCTCAATACTAACCTGGCTTGGTGGGATATGAATATCATTGATGATGCCGGCATTATTAATAAGGACATCAAGTGATGCGACTTTACGCGAGAGTTCATTAACGGCATTGGTCACGCTTGCTTCATCCGAGACATCCAGTTCAAGTAGTCTGACGTCAAGACCTTCCTGGATTAAGCGTTCAACGGCGTCTTCACCCCGCCTGCGGTCGCGCGCGCCCATCCAGACGGTCATACCGGCCTTTGCCAGACCTTTGACGATTGCAAAACCAATACCTTTATTGGCTCCGGTAACGAGAGCGTTCTTATCAGTGTCCACTACGCCTCCTCAGCCTGTGAACGGGCGGCAGAGTTGCCAACATGGAACTGAAGATTACCCATCAAACGCGGAACAACGTTGCGGGATGTGAAGCGCCACTGGCCGTCATGTTTCTCAAAACTGTCGAAATAGCGTCCAGTGCAAATTGGCTGCAATGAAAATCCATCCAGCTCCTGATGAACGGTGAAATAGCTGACGCTCGTTGCTGTATTACCGGCCGGCGAGATGTCTATCAGTGCATTAGAAACGTTATGCGACGTCCGGGGCGTTCCGTATTCATGGCGCTGAACGCCATGGATAAGAAATTGTTCAACTTCTTCGCGACCCTGCGCAGTATCACTTAAAACGATAAATTCGGAATGCTTGAACAATTCAGCGTTTTCGGCAAATTTCCCATCATCCAGATTGTGGACATAGATAGCCAGCAAACGCTGTATTTGTAATTCATCGATATAATTTTGAATATTTTCAACTTTGTTAAAGTTAGTCATGATTAGAACTCCTCAGGATAGGATTAAATTCCACATTCTTTTAAAAGCGAACGGATATAATTAACTTTATTTGATAGCAGACACAGAAAGCGTGTAATTGACACCTTCAGCCCAGCAGTGCAGCGAATGTATTGCTCACATTAAATGATGAACAACGTCACTCGGCAGATGAGATATAATTGTTAGCCTCTGCGTTACATTAAAATATTAGATCTGCGATGCACCACCATCAGAAAATATTTCAGCGCCATTGATATAGGCGGCATCCTCACTGGCAAGGAAAGCAACCGCTTTTGCAATTTCGCTTATCTTCCCAATGCGCCCGATTGGGCTGCGGTCTCTTAACGATTGTAAAATTACGTCCACAGGCTGTGGCAGGAAGTCGCGTAAAGACTGCGTATCAACCGGGCCGGGACTGAGAACATTTATGCGAACGCCTGAACCTTTGATATCCAGTATCCAGCTACGTACCATTGCGCGTAATGCGGCCTTGGTACCGCCATAAATACTCATCCCCTCCCCGGGATTAATTGAGGCCGTCGATCCTGTAATAACAATGCTGCTACCGGGTTTCATCAGCGGTAAGGCTTTCTGCACGGTAAATGTAATACCTCTTACGTTGGTGGTGAACTGACGATCAAACTTCTCGGGAGTAATTTGCCCGAGTGGTTCAATTTCTCCCATGCCAGCATTAGCGATTAAAATATCAATGCGACCAAATCGGGATTTAATCTGCTCATAAAATGTATCCAGATCGGGGAGGCTTGAAACATCCAGCTGAACCTGACTCGCATCAGGGCCTAAAGTACTGACTGCCGACTCAAGTTTATTTTTATTTCGGCCAGTAATGATTACGGTTGCACCGCGTGCGGCAAGCTCTTGCGCGATACCCAGACCGATGCCGGATGACGCACCGGTTACAACTGCGATTTTGTTCTGGAATGACTGAGGCATGGTGATGTTTCCTTTCTGGTAGTGATTGAACATGTAGTGATCACTACATAGAAAAAGATTCATGCACAAGCTTTATTTTAATGGCTATTTATAAATCGATTAAATTCAATTACATAAATTTAACCTTTGATGCTTTATCATTTAGCGGTTACTATATAAATAGCATTTAGGAGGCGAGATGACACAGATAAACAGGCAGCGACGCCCTGCTTTTGATCGCGAGGCTGGTGTGGCCATTGCACAGGCGCTATTTCATGAACATGGCTATGACGCAGTGAGCATTGCTGACCTGACTCAGGCGTTGAACATTAAGCCACCCAGTTTTTATGCTGCATATGGCAGTAAGGTGGGTTTATACCAGAGGACACTGGAACGTTACGCACAGGAGAGCGCGCTTCCTCTAGATAAACTTTTATCACCCGAGAAATCTGTTGCGGAAGGTGTGGAAGCTTTGCTTATTGCAGCAGCCAGACAATACGGGCGTCATGCGCATCAGCGTGGTTGTTTGGTTACTGAGGGCATGCGCGCTGATGATAAAGATGCCCGGGAAGTCGCCTGTAAGATAGCTCAGCCAGGAACTACAGCCATTCATAATTGGCTTAAGGCTAAGTGTCCACAATCAGCTGAATGCCTTACAGACTTTATTGTGGTGACACTGAAAGGGTTATCTGCTGCAGCCTATCAGGGCATGTCTCAACGCAGACTCATAGAAACAGCAAAAATGTCTTCTCAGGTTGTTTCCGCACATGTTAAATAATATTGAGCGTTTGGGTCGCCTATATTAATCCGTTCTCTAAAAAGGTTATGTTATTATTTAAAATCCCATCCCCCCTAATTATTCATCACCTTCAGGGGTAAGTGGATAACTTATACATCGTTATTGAAAACAAGAGCGGCTGCTTTTCTCTCACAGCCGACCTGATGTGCAGCAGCATCTATTGATTTAAGAATGACTCTACTTCGTTGGAAAACCGTTCTGGCTGATCCAGCATAATAAAGTGAAAACTGTTATCGATACGTGTGAACTGAATATCTGGCGCAGAAGCATAGGCCTGACGGTACATCGCATCCACGCTGGCGGCAGGAATCCCGAATAAGGTGTCATATGCGTACATGACCTCAATCGGCGCTTTAATGCGACCAAGTTCGGGACGCAGATCGGTAATCATTAATTCATACACGGCATCCGCCACTGTTTTGCGATCAGAATTAATCCCCGCAGTCACCAAAGCTGGCCTCTCCGACTCGGTCTTAGCCAGACGGGCTATGGATGCTTTCTGAAACTCTGCCATTTGCTCTGGCGACTGCCCCAATAGCCAATCCCGCGTAGCAGTAGCACGTGGGGCTGCAGTTTCGCTGGTCGCCGCAGGGTCAATCATCAGCATATAGAACGGCAACGCATCGACGATCATCAAACGACCGACCAGGTCGGGATGACGGGCCGCCAGCAATATTGCTATTTCTCCCCCAAGAGAATGGCCAATAATTACCGGTGCTTTGATGTGCTGGCTTTGAATGTAATCAGCGATGGCATCAACTGCCGGAGCGATGACCTTCCCGTCAGGATTGGCAATGGCAGGCGTACTCGCAAAGCCCGCAAGTTCTATAAGATGAATGCGGTGGCTCTTACGTAAACCTGATGCTAAATCGCCCCAAACTTCGCGTGACGATGCCAACCCCGGAATTAATATGACATCCGCTCCTGAGCCTTGCGTCTGTACAGAGATACGCTGCGAGTTCGGATGCTCTGCAGGTATAGACATAGACTGAGTTGCGGACGCTGAGACTAAGACTGACAGCAATAAAAGAGTCCCTCCAAGCGCGGCACGAATAGTTGCGGTAGGCATGAGTTTAGTCCTTGTTATTTTTATCCCTAATGAACCGGGTTAGCTTACAGAAGGGTTTATCATAAAAGATAAAATCATTAGGGTATGGATACAAAGACTTTGGCATGTGCCGGTAACAGTTCCGCGCTGCCAGGATAAACGTTAGTTCGCTTTTCACTCATAGCGAAGCTGCCTTGCAATGTCTGCTTCGTGCCAAAAGCGGACGTTACGGCACATTATTTTATGATGTGGTAAATATCCCTGTCTTTGACAGATACAAACATTTGGACATTTGCGTGTTTATAGTTGCAAGTGTCATTATCGTTTTTGTCTTACTCGCGGAAAGAAACTACTGCAATGCCAAGCGCACCGCCGATTTGCTGATTTGCTGATTTGTTTGAAGTAAACCGGATGCGGCACCTGCATACTCGGCGGGTACGTCACGCATAATCGCCACCGTTCTGGGCGCAAACACAAGTGCAATGCCGACGGCGTGAACAAACAGTGGGATAAGCACGGCCGGGAAGTACGTGCTGTACTCGTCCATCATCGCCAAGCCAAGTAGACTGGCGGCAACGAGCATGCTCCCACTGACAAGCAGCCTGCCAATTCCAAAATGACCTAATAGCCTGGGCACGAAACGACTGATCACAAACACCGTTATAGTTACGGGCAGGTAGGCGAGGCCGGCAACAATCGGCGTATAGCCCAAGATACGTTGGAAATACTGAACGAGCATAAACAGCACTGAAAAATGCACGCCAACGATCAGTGCCATCACTATCAGATGCTGAATTGAGATTCGGGTGCTGATTGGAAAAATGAGATTTCAGAGTTCAATCAAACATTGAAAGCCACCGTCTAGGCGGCTTGAATTCAAGGATTAGTAGCCAACGCCGCGCACACCACCCGCAGCCCGGATGGATTCGCCCGTTACCCAATGGGAGTCTTCAGATGCCAGAAAAACTGCGACGGGTGCGATATCGGTGGGTTCGCCGAAGCGACCCAATGGTGTTCCTGCAAGCAGCTTTACCCCGAGTTCTCCCGCGAAATTTCCGTCGGTTGCGGGCGTATTGGTATGACCAGGCAAAATTGAGTTTACGCGAATGCCGCGCGGTCCTAGCTCACGAGCCAGCGCAAATGTCATTGTGTCAACCGCTCCTTTGGTTGCTGAATAGACACTAGAGGCAAGGTAAGGGTCGGTGCTTAGAATGGAACTAATGTTTATGATGCTCCCTCCCGCATCACCAAAATGTTTTACCGCCTCTCTGATTGCCAGGAAGTAGCCCAGAACATTGACGTTGAATTGCTTGTGGAACGCATCTTCCGTCATATCGGAGATCATTTCGAATACGGCGACACCAGCATTGTTGACCAAAACGTCCAGCTTGCCATGGTCCGCCTTAACCTTGTCAAACAAACGGACGACGTCTGCCGACTTGCTCATATCCGCTTGCACGGCAAATGCTTTTCCTCCCGCAGCCTCTATTGACGCGACGACGGTGTTAGCACCCTTTTCGTTACTGGCATAGTTCACGATGACAGTAGCCCCTTCTGCTCCGAGTGCTTTTGCGATGCCACTGCCAATACCGCTTGACGCGCCCGTTACAATGGCGACTTTTCCGGATAACTTCATTTGGTGACCTTTTTGTTTAACGTATGTGCTCGAGGCAAATCGCCCCGATTGACAAGAGTTATTTTAAGGCGGTCACACGCTCATTTACGTGCCTGATCTTCGCATATCGTTGCCTATTCTTCTCGTTTGATTGCAGCGCAGAAGCGTTGGCGTATATTGGTCGGCATGAATGATACAATTAATGAATTGCGCAACTTAGTGATGCGCGCTGAAAATGAATGGACCGCTACCGGTATTCCGCGCGTAAGGATGGTCAGAGGAGAGGCGTGCTCTGACCAGTTGTATGAACCGATGCTCCACCTAGTATTACAGGGGACTAAAAACCTCTCTATTGGCAATCAGGTTCTTTGGTTCGAGCCTGCGTCCTACACGCTTATCCCAATCGATGTACCGGCTATAGGACAGATTCATTCCGATGGCCCGAACAAGCCTTTTCTGGCTGTTGGCTTGACTTTAGACCGTGTTGTTATCGCGACCATGTTCGGTGACCTTTGCGATACCCGGCCAATCCTTCGTGAACCCGATTTTTCGCCTACTGCCGCGTCAACGGAAATGATGGACGCCTGGCTCCGGATGATGCGGCTAGTTGATCGCCCGGACGAAGCGGGAATATTGGCGCCGATGATCGAAAGGGAAATACTCTTTAGGATTTTTCAAGGCCCACACGGCAATATGCTCAGGCAAATCGCACATGCTGAGAGCGGGCTGTCACAGGTTCGTCGGGCGATCGACTGGATACGCGTACACTTTGCCGAACCTTTCCTCGTGGAAGAGCTTGCGGCTCTGGCTGGGATGAGCGTTGCCGCATTGTATCGCCATTTCAAAGCAGCTACCGCCATGACGCCGATCCAGTATCAGAAAAGGCTCAGACTTTTGAAGGCTCGTCGGCAGCTCTTATTCGAGTCAGACGCAGCGGCCGCGGTGGCCTTCTCCGTCGGTTATGAAAGTGTCTCTCAGTTCAGCCGGGAATATGCGCGCATGTTCGGCATGCCTCCCGCACGTGATGTGGCCCGGTTCAAAACCCCGGGAGTTTGAAGCATGTTGATTAGGTTTTAGGGGGAAAGTCTATATACGTTGTATTTATGCCTTATTCAGCATTTTACTCAACATCATGACCTGCTTCCCGATGTCAATAAAATTATTTAGCTTGCAGCACGAATATCGCAGCCGACAGTCTTTGTCGTTTACAGCAATGTCCGTTTTTCGCTCATATCGGTCCTTGTGCCCAAGTCAGTCCGCTCTGCGCTCAAAAGTGGACTCTAAACCAGAGGATACCCTTTTGTCTGATTACTATCAGCTTGTTGAAACTGTTCCGTCCGTAGAGGATTTTTGCCGCTTACGCATTATCTCAGGGTTGACGCCACGTACCGCAGAGGGTGTCCGTCTGGGGCTGCCTAACAGCTGTTATGGTGTACATATATGCTGGCAGAATACTGTCGTCGGCATGGGACGTATAGTGGGTGACGGCGCCATTAATATGGAAATTGTCGATGTAGCTGTTGATCCAGAGCATCAGGGTAGAGGGCTGGGCCGCAAGTTAATGGAAAGTTTGGCAAACTGGCTCGATAAAAATGCATGTGATGGTGCTTATGTAACTCTCATGGCTGATGTGCCGGAGTTGTACGAAAAATTTGGCTTCATGCGAGTCAGCCCTGTGAGTGAAGGCATGGCAAGGGTCTGGAAACGAACTAAAACTACATAAGATAATGTCTGCTTTTCGCGCATATGGGACCCTGTCTTGCAGCTGTCTGCTTTGTGCCATTAAAGGAAAATGAGATGTCACCTCAGGTGATCGCACGGTAACTTTATTATTCTTTAAATTAATAACATTACCGTTATATCGTTGTTTAGGCTATTAACGTGCTGTTTTCTATCTATAAGCTTACTAAATAAGGATTAAAAGATGGTCTCATTTCGCTTAATGACGCAAGAAGAGTATCCTGCTTATCTTGAATATTTTATTTCTGATTATGCAGATGAGATAGCGTCAAATTATCGGATGTCCAGAAGTGATTCGCTGGCGAGAGCCAGGCAGGAAATATCAGAATTGCTTCCAGAAGGAATGAATACACATGGGCAAACTTTACTGTTTATTGTCGAAAACTTAGATGTATCTCAAAGGCATGTTGGCTATCTCTGGTACAAGCCAGATGTGGGAATGCGCACAGCGTTTATTTATGATTTTCATATTTTCAATTCATACCAAGGAGAGGGGTTGGGTAAACAGACTCTTAGCGCTTTTGAAGAGAATCTTCAGGATAAGGGTTTTAAAGAGATTAGACTTCGCGTTGCTGGAGATAATGCTCGTGCTCTCCATATCTACGAGAGCAGCGGTTATGGAGTAACGGGTATCAATATGAGTAAGGCCATTGTGAACAAGAATATTAAATAACAGACTAAGTAATTTAAAACTATTTCCGCTAAGCTAATTTTCTTCCAGCCTGCGTAGCATATTAAATCCTTCAGCCATGCTCTGCGTTCTTAGCTCAACAAACCCCGGGTTGCCCGGGGTGGGATTTGCGAATTGGATATCCATCAGTCATTCCAATGATTTCAGTCTTCATATTCTGGACATGATTAACTGAAGGGTTTAACGTGAGAGTCGTAATGCCCTTGCCTTTGTAACTATAAATGTCTGCTGTGTGCCAAAAGTGGACGTTATCGGGACCCTATAACGCTAATTATTTCCAGCATCACGTTCCGGGATCCTCAACTTATGCACGAGTCGATTCTTAACCATTCTCTTTTCCTTATGCGACTGGCAGTGCAATGAATGCAGCGATGAAAATCAATGTCCTATTTGTCCCTCGTTAATTAAAAGTGTTAGCCCTTTGAAGTGAGATTTTTTTCATATCCGCTGAAGGTGGCAGTCCAAAATATCTTGCGTATTCTCGGCTAAATTGAGTGTGGCTTTGATAGCCTACCGAAAGCGCGACATTCATAATATTTTCGCCGGAGGTGGCAAGCTTATATCTGGCCTGCATCAGGCGAATTTGTTTTTGGTATTGCATTGGGCTGAGGGCGGTAATAGCGCGGAAATGGCGATGAAAGGCGGATACGCTTAGTGCTGCCATTCCGGCCAGATCCTCCACCCGCAAAGATTGCGCATAATTCGTCTTAATCCAGTTAATTACCTTGTAGATACGTGCAAGATGGGTATCAGGCGTAGCGATATCCCGTAACATCCAACCCATTGGTCCCTGCAGTACCCGAAAAAGAATTTCCCGTTCATACGCTGGTGCCAGAGCGGCTATTTCATCTGGCTTTCTGATAAGGCTAAGCATCCTTAACCAGGCATCCAGTAATTCCTGCGTTACCGGCGCTACCGAAAATCCTGAATGATAAAGATTAGCCGTGCCGGTTTTGGGAATACTATCCAATAGGTCTGCAATAATTTCAGCTTTGGGCGTCAAACTGACGGCCAAATAAGGTGCATTGGTAACGTCATCAGGAAATACATTACCTACAGCGGGTAAGTCTACCGACATCACAAAGTAAGTTGCAGGATTATAGTGTAAGGTCCTGCCACCGACAGACATACTTTTTGAACCCGTCAGAATCAGGTTAATCATCGGCTCATAAACAGCAGAAAGTCTGTGCTCAGGAATTTCTCCCTGCACCATAGCCACCCGCGGTATTCCCGTCTCTGTCCGCTGATTTCCAGCTCCGGAAGCCAGCTCTCTTAGTTCGTGTAATTTATTTTCCATCCGCGATTGATAGCACGCCTCCGTATCCAGCAACAGCATAAAAGCAGAATTGGGCAACAATCGAAGAGGATCGCATACGCCAGCGTTCCTCCTGATGCGTAACCTGTGAAGCGTATTCTTTAACTTACAGGAGCAATGATGAAATATGTTCTGATTACCGGCGGTAGCCGGGGAATAGGTGCCAGTACAGCGATAGAGTGTGCCCGACGTGGATTTGGCGTCATTCTGACCTGGAACAGCCAAGGTGAATCTGCACAATCTATTGTTGATCGCATCAAGGCTGAAGGCGGTAAAGCCATTGCGATGCAGCTGGATGTGGGTGATGTTGGAAGTTTTGATCTATTCCGCAGTTCACTTGAGCAGGCGATGAAAACCCAATGGAATGCATCTGGTCTGGATGGTCTCGTTAACAACGCCGGTTACGGACTGTTTAATCCGCTTGATA
The DNA here is from genome assembly GCF_000282675.1 of Pantoea sp. GM01. Classification (NCBI taxonomy): domain Bacteria; kingdom Pseudomonadati; phylum Pseudomonadota; class Gammaproteobacteria; order Enterobacterales; family Erwiniaceae; genus Pantoea; species Pantoea sp. GM01. The sequence continues at coordinate 49,742 of NZ_AKIU01000003.1, forward strand.
CAGTCACTGAAGCGCAATTTGATGGCTTAATGAATGTGCATCTTAAAGGGCCATTCTTTTTAACTCAGAAGCTGCTGCCTTTACTGCGTAAAGATTCCAGTATTGTGAATATTACCAGCGCCACCACGCGCGTAGCCATCGCTGGCGTAGCCCCTTATGCGGCGTTCAAAGGTGGCCTCGAAGTCCTCACTCGCTATATGGCTAAGGAGTTTGGTAGTCGTGGAATTAGGGTGAACGCGGTATCGCCCGGCCCCATCCGCACCGAGCTTGGCGGTGGACTTAATGATGAGCTTGAATCTCTGCTTGCTGCACAAACGGCGTTAGGACGCGTAGGTGAACCTCATGAAGTCGCGCGCGTGATTGCCTCACTATTAACGTCCGATGGTGGCTGGATCAGTGCACAGTCAATTGAAGTTGCGGGCGGCTTTCACGTCTGAAAAAGGAACACACTATGCTCGACCATATCTTTATTTCAGTCAGCGATCCTGAACGTTCCATCGCATTTTATGAGCGCGTTCTGCCTATTCTCGGCATCGTAAACCGTCATGATTATGACGGTAAACAGGGGCCTTCTGGGCATCCAGACCTGAAAGGCTTTGGTGCAAATGGCCGGATATTTTTTTGGCTCAGGCAGGGAGTCGTTTGCCCGGATGCTGTTCACGTAGGTTTCAATGCAGAATCGGAAAACATGGTCAACGACGCCCATGCTGAAGCACTCGCTGCGGGGGCAACCGAAATTCACCCTCCCGGCACGCAACGGCATTATGACCCTCGTTATTACGCGTCACAGGTCAGGGATCCCGATGGATATACCCTTGAATTTGTATACAAAAATTGGCAACAAGCTGGTCGAATATGAAGACGTTGATGATTTATGGCGCAAGCGGTTATACCGGCAGCATGATTGTTCAACACGTATTAGCGTCCGGCATTTCGGTCATTATTGCGGGGCGTAATAAAGAGAAATTGGCCGCTATGGCCAATGACCTGAACTTACCTTTTAACGTTTTCACCGTTGGTGACAATTAAGCGCATAGTCATGCAGGCTTTGTAAAAAGATCAGGAGTATTTTTCACTGCATGGACATGACAATGGTGCAGGAAATGGCCCGCCTGCGCCGCCTTGACGCGGCCTCTGAGGAGGTACTGGCGGAGTATAATGATAAATTTGAACGCCTAAGGGAGTTTCGGAAGACCCATCGGTATACTATTCAATGTACTGGCTGAAACGAAGAAGGTAACCATCCGGGTCCTGCACGAGAAACTCTCGCTGACAGGCGGTCGTTTCTACGGTGCTGTAATGATTATCGCGAAGATCACGGAACAGCGTTATGCCATGCGCACTTACTCTGTCGAAAATCTGCTTAATGTCATCGACTTCTATCTGGAAATTGACGCCACGCCCCAACGGCCTGGCGAGCTCCGCCGTGTTCCATCCGCTTGAATGATAATGCTCAAGCATCAGTTGCGCCTCACCGAGGCTGATATAAGCAAAATCCGGCTCTGTGCGTCTGATTATGACACTGAAGCCAAGCACGTCTGTGTAGAAGTGCAGGGAGGCGGGAAAATCCGTCACGGTCAGCTCAGGAACCAATCGGTTCCAGTAGAGTTCCTTTGGTTCAGTCATTTTTCTCATCCTTTTTGACTGACATAGCATACACAAAATAACTTATGCAGAGCTCATGGCCATAGTATTATGTTAAAAGACACTCAGTAACTCCCCTACACTGACCTTTTGTCCCATTCACCGTGGGTCAGTGTAAATAGCATGCTGGCCGGCGCATCTTTCACATCATGAATATCCCGTACATACCTGAGCCCGGCATTCGTTAGGACTTTCTGGGATGCAAGGTGATTTGCTCTTACTACTGCAGATATCTCAGACAGTTTGAGCTCACCAAATCCGTAGCTTACCGCATGGTTAGCAAACTCCGTCGCCAGGCCTTTTCCCCATGACTCAGCAGAGAAACGATATCCCAAGTTATTGATAGAGGTATCAGCATAACTGCGGATACTTAGCCCACCAAAACCGATGATTTTTTCGGGATTATCCTTCAACGAGATAGCCCAGTTTCCGAAAGCATACTCTTCCCAGTGTTTAAGCCAGTGAGCCAAAATATCGCGGGCATAATCAATATCAGGGTACGGGCCAGCGGGATTAAAGGTATTTGTAGCAGGATCGCCATAAATTCTGAAGAGGTCATCTGCGTCTGAGGTGATTACAGGCCGAAGATGCAGTCGAGAGATAGTTATCTTCAAAATGTCTCCTGAGGTTTTGATTCATTCAATGAGTTATCTTGCTGTTTTAATAGCTAGAAATCTTAAGGTTCACAACAGGGTTGTAATGTTTAATATGACAGAGAACTAACCTGACGCCATGATTTTTGACGTCCGCCTCGCAGTTCTCACAAGGCTGCAGCGACCTACTCGCAGCCGTTATTTTGTTTAACTACACGCGGATGAAGGGGTAAAAGTGGTGGTGTACCGTTAAATTTTCTTTCCCTCACGCCTATTCCTCAACCTCGCCTTTTGCTAGCCTATGCGGCTGGACTGCTTCCAGCCGCATTCGCGTTGCCGGTTAAGGAGTTTCCATGTCGCCTTTCAACAAACACCGCCCCTTCATTTCCCTTTCTCGTCGTCAGCGTCGTAAAAAAGTCATCAAGCTTAAAAACCGTATCTATCGTGAACGTCAGCGTTGTGGCGGGATGTTCTATGATGACTGCGATATCCAACACTACCAAGACAACCCCGACCATATTTGGGCGTGGAGTGATATCTATTTTGTCGGCCGCGATCCCGCCGATCTCTGGAATGCTGAAATCATCACGGCTAAGTTGGCGTTTCAAGATGCGGTACACGATCGCGCATTCAATGAAACCTGGGCGATGCTCAGTCAGCAGGAACAAGAAGAAGAGGCGCGATATGAAACAACCCCCAATGTGAATAGCAAAGGCAAAATCGTTAGCCATACCCTTGTGCACCGAGAAAAACTGGCCTATGCGATTTTTGGCGGACTGACATTTTGGCAGTTTGTTGAGAAGCGTGAGCAGGAAATAGCGCAAGATGAACCGCCGGCTGTGTGTTGTGGTTATAAGTTTCTACCGGGGTTCGCTTATGGGCATGGGCTACGGATGATTGTTGATGCTGAGGCGCTGAGTGTGCCGGTTATTGAGGCGGCGATTGGGGATTTTTTGAAAAGAGTGAGTGAAGTGCTGGGGGACAGCGATTTATATGTGGGAGGATTTAGGATTTCACAATCTCTTTCTAAATTCATATCACGCTGAAACAATAGGATTTATCATTTTCAAACCATAGTCATCAATAAGGCCATCCATGAATAGCACAGTATACGATGCTTTCCGCTGCCTGAACTTACTCGCGACAGCGACTCGTCCGCATGGAATTCGTGAAATGGGACGGGAGCTTGGACTGGATTCAGCCAAGGTTACACGATTGATACAGACTTTGCTGACGCTTGATATGGTACAGCGCGATGCCAACCGCAAATACAGTTTGGGTATCGGTATCCACCGCTTATCGGCTCACGCGATTCACAATTCGGCTTTTTACAATGCAGTAATGGACTTACTGGAAGAGAGCGGGAATCACGCCATCTCCATCGTGATCGGTGTGCTAAGTGGAAATAAGGTGGTCTACTTGATTCATACCCGCGGCGGAAAAAGTATTGCGCGTGCCATAGGCAATTATGAGTCCTATCCGGTCCATGATTCGGTGATCGGTATAAAACTTCTATCAGCGATGAGCGACGAAGAGATTATCAGCCAGATTGGTATCCACGATTATCAACTGCTGAGAAGTGATATTGACGAGTCGCGCCGGCATCAGGTGTTTGCCAAAGATTTTGGAGAGGGCGATTACCGCCTGGCATGTAATATCCCTGGCATGCAGGCAGCGATCGCGCTATCGAATATCAGCAGTGAAAAAATGGATATTGAAAGCTTACGTTTGTATCTGACGTCGGCCGCGAAAAAAATCAGCGGAGAATCACTGCCGATGCTGCAGCAATAATTCGCAACGAGCCGCGGTCTCGGCCACGCGCTGGCCAGTTTTATACAGCGCGGAACCGAGCCCTACACTGTCGTAATAACGCAGGAACTCAGCTGCATTCTCCACCCCTACCCCACCCACGGCTGAAAAGCTGACGGGCTGAGAGAGCGGGCCTTTCACCAGTTGAGGGTAATTTGTTGGCAGTGCACAGGCCGGAAAAACCTTCATCACATCCACTCCCAGATCGATCGCCGTGAATATTTCACTCGGCGAATACACCCCCGCGTACACTAAAAGTCTATGCAGTTTAGCCTGCGCAATCACAGCCGGATTCAGGTTAGGAGTCAGGATAAAATCCGCAGCGGCCGAAAAACTTCGCTGAACCTGATCTGCTGTAGTAACCGTTCCCACGCCGAGTTGGATATCACTCCCAAAGCGCTGGCGGACTTGTCGCAGACTGATTTCCCAGTTGGGTGAGTTGGTCGTGATTTCTATACGTTGAATGCCATGCTCAACTAAACAGGCAATATGCGGCACTGCATCTTCGGGCGTAATCCCGCGGAGGATAGCGATGATTTGGTGATTATCCGCCATAGCTAAACACCTCATTTAATCCGGCAATGATTGCGTCTTCAGCAGCTAAAAGTTCATAACGATGATGCAAAACCTCACATGCCTGCTGGTAACGGGGCAAAAGCATTTCACTACCAATAAAGCACACCGTTTTATCGCCGCCGGGATGCCCGCATGCAACTTCGTATCCAATGAGCAATCCGGAAAGCCAGGAGGCGGCCTCTTCCTGTGCCAGAGCACCAAGAATGTAACGGCCCCGGCAGCGAAACAGTTCCGTCACCAGCTCAACTTTTTCATGCACCACTGACAGCGCGGTTTCGACACCCGCCTGAAAAGCGGCCGGCGAGTGAACTTGCTCCGGCAAGCCTTTACCCACCACGGAGTGATTGAGTAATAAATGATAAAGCTCGCCGGTCATCAAGGTCTGCATCCCTGTGACCTGCTGCTGCGAGCGCTCAACCTTCAGCCATTTACTGTGGGTGCCGACGGCGGCGAATGTGGCGGCATCAGAAAGCGTAAGCGCACCCGCCAGCTGCATCTCTTCACCCCGGCAGATCTCATTCACTCGTTTATCGCAAATGCCGGGACGTAAGGTCAGCGGATTTGGCAAGATATCCGGCAGTTCCATGCCTTTACCCAGGAGTTGCGAAAAACTCAGTGGCATATCGAGGTAACCGGCGTCAGCAATACCGATATTGCTGCCAATCATGCCGCAGAGCAGCACGGGTATTTGTTCATCGTAAGCATCTTCCAGCCGATGCAGCTGCTGCTTTAAAATCTCAGGCAACGCTGAGCGCTGGCACTTGCCGACGCCGCAGCTGTCTTGCACAGATTTGATCACTACGCCATCGCGCACGCTGAGGGCGCGAAAATTGCTGGTACCCCAGTCCACCGCGATATAGTTCATGGACGTCCTCCCAAGACGGCGAGAGGCAGGTAATCCGTGATCTCTTTCAATTCCCGACGCGTGGCGTCATCCAGACTTTTCGCCGGCTCACGTACATAATCGCTGGCAAAAATGCCTGCCTGATGCAGCACTGTTTTATGTATGGCTACCCCGATCCCCGGTTGCACTCCATAGCGCAGGAAAGGTAGATAGCGATAAAACAGCGCCTGCGCTTCCTGACGATCCTGCTGCCATGCCGCCAGGATGGCATTGATCACGTCCGGGAATTCGCAAGCAGGCATGGTGCCCGTTACACCACGGCATAACTCCTCAAACAGGAAACCTGCGTTCAAGCCGCCAAACAGGCCTACGCTATCTCCAAGCGCCTGTTTTAACGCAGTGATTTTCAACGTCGTCGGCGGTTGTTCCACTTTGATATACCTGATGGCAGGAAAGTCCTGACACAAACGCACCAGCGTCGAAACGGGAATGTTAACGCCCGTCATCAGAGGCGCATCCTGGATCATGATATCGATTTCGCAGGCCTGACATATGTCTCGCCAGAAGTGATAGATCTCCTCCGGACCGGGCTTAACCACCGAAGGCGGATTGACCATTGCCACCTGAGCCCCCCAGCGATGCACCCGGTTGATCTCTTCAATGGCAACAGGGGATGAAGCACCGCCAGCAGCAGCCACCAGCGGCAAATCACCCACCAGCCTTTTGACGCAAAAGAACAGACTCTGCTTTTCATCCTGCGTTAAGGCGTAGCCTTCGGAAGCATTGCCAAACAATGCCAGGCCATCAATGCCTTGTTGCAGCAGAAATTTCACCAAACGTTCAATGGATGTAAAATCCAGCTGGCCCTGCTCATCAAACGCCGTGGCGAGAATCGGTACGTTACCTTTTAACATGCAGCCTCCATCACCACGTCGCGCACGCGATCTTCATCGATTTCAATGCCTAATCCTGCGCCCTGCGGCAAATGATACTCACCGCGTTCGCAAATCAGTGGCTGCTTGAGCAGTTGATTAGCGATGGCAAAAACGGGCGGCTGATATTCGAGCATAAACAGGTTGGGTATGGCGGCGGCAACATGGATCGACGCGGCGATGCAGGGACCTAAACCTACGCTTAAATGCGGTGCCACGCATAAATTCCATGTCTCGGCCAGCGATGCGATATGCATCAGCTCGCTAATGCCGGTTCTGCCGACATCGGGCTGCAGGATGTCTGCAGCGCGCTGTTCAATCACCGCTTTGAATTGATAACGCGTACGCTCGGTTTCACCTAACGCAATGCTGACCGCGCTTTTGCCACGTAATTCGCGATGGCCGGCGATATCTTCTGGCAGCAATGGTGCTTCGAGAAAGCCGACGCCCAGCGCGTGCAGTTGCGCTGCTAAATCGGTAGCCTCTGCCACGCTGTAATTCCAGTGCGCATCAATGAAGACTTGCGCCTCATCGCCGAGCGTTTCACGAATGGCGCGAATATTTTTAATGTCTTCGCGCACGCCGTAGCCCAGGGCTAACTTAACGGCATTAAAGCCCTTCTCCTGCCATTGCCTGGCGAGGCGGCAGCGGCTTTCAATGTCGGGCTCAGGTAAACCCGAGACATAGCAAGGAATCACATCGCGAAAGGCACCGCCGAGTAGTTGATGGACCGGAAGACCCAGAATTTTGCCCTTGAGATCCCACAATGCGATATCCACACCAGCAATAGCGTCGATATGATAACCACCGGTATGTCCACGATCGCGCATCGAGTCATACATCCTTGAGTTGAGCACGCCGCTAGAGAATGGCGATTCCCCGATCAACAATGGCGCAAACAGTTGCTTAATCAGTTCCGCGATCACCTGAGGCACCACTGGCGCCAGCGCTTCTCCCCACCCTACATGCCCTTCGCTACTGGTAATTTTCACCAGGCAGGTTTCCATCTTGCGTGAGTAGACGCAGCGGTATTCTGGACGATAGTAATAATCCGGGCCGTTTCCGTCCGACTTACCGCCGAGGTAGGCATGTTCCGGGGTAATTTTGAGTGGGAAACACTCCACTTTCGTTATGTGCATAAAGGCTCCAGTTTCCGTTAATCCAACACTTTTCCGGTAGTTTCTTTGGCAAACCACACTGCAATAAATGAAATGAGGGCGGTGATCATCACGTACCAGGCGGGTGACAGCGGATCTCCCGTTAAGGAGATTAGGCTGGCGGAAGCCAGAGGGGTTACACCGCCAAACACCGCCACAGTCAGGTTGTAGGACATCGCGATGCCGCCATAGCGAATCGCCGTCGGGAACAGTTCGACCATTGCTGCGCCACAGCCGCCATTAAACAGCGCAACACACACACCCAATACACTCATTGCCGCGATAGAGCTGCCTACCGATCCCTGTGTCATTAGCAGCATGGCGGGATAGGTCAACAGGATGAAACCCGCGCATGCCACCAGCATCAGCGGCCGTCGTCCACATCTGTCAGACAGGTAGCCCGTGATTGGCATGCAAACGGCGACGCTCAGTAAGCCCAGCGTGGTGATGAGATAAGAATCAGTACGGCTGTAGTGCAGATGCGTAGACAAATAGCCGGGCATAAAGGATTGCAGCACCCAGCTGCTGACCGCTTTGATCACGACGAAACCGGTGCAAAACAGCAACGCCGACAATGAGGTTTTGATGGCAGTACGCAGTGGCGATTTTTCGATTTTGCCAGTGGCTTTTAACTTGTGAAATTCCGCCGAATCTTCCATGTTGCGGCGCATATATAACCCACCCAATCCGAGCGGTGCAGCGAGCAGGAAAGGAATGCGCCATCCCCAGTCATTCATTGCCGTCTCACCCAACCAATAGGTCAACAACAGCACCAGTCCAGAGCCGCAAACAAACGCCATGAAACTGAAGTTCTCACTCCAGCAGGTAAGCGTGGCGCGACGATGCGGCTCAGCGCTCTCTGCCAGATAGGTGATTACCCCGGAACTCTCACCACCTGCGGCGAAGCCTTGTACTAATCGAGTCATCACCAGCAGCACCGGTGCGATAATGCCAACCTGATGCCAGGTCGGCAGAATGCCCATCACAAATGTAGATATTGAAGTGATGACAATTACCGTCACCAACACTTTGCGTCGTCCCAGACGATCGCCCATCGAACCGAAAAAGAAGCCACCCAGCGGACGCATTAAAAAGCCGGATCCAAATACAGCAAAAGACTTCAGAAGTGCGGTAGCAGGGTCAGAACTGACAAAGAAGTTGCTGGCAATAATCGCCGCCAGGGTGCCGTATAAGCCAAAATCGAACCACTCGATAAAATGACCAATCCCGGCTGCCATCATGATTTTGGCAGTACGCTTTGGCGGATTATTGGTTTTTGTCGCCACGTACTCACCGCCATACTGACGGGTTGAATTCTCCATACGACCTCCAGAGGTAAATGTCGCGCCACAGGGAGACGCGTCATGTCTTGTGAAGTTAGCGTATGAATTTTGATGGGATGTTGCGCTGGTGATGAGAGATAGCGTGAAGCTAATCAAAGAACAAATCCGGCAATTGCTTCACATAGTGAAGCAGAGAAGCAATCCCTTTCAAATTGCTCATTGGAAGCCGGGATTATAGTTAACAGACCATGCCATTACGCATCAACCCAAAGCTTTACCTATACTGCCGGCGGTTTTTTGCAATGCGTATTTGTCATGTCAGCCCACTAAATTTTACAGAACTCAAGGTCACGTTATTACTTCATGAGTACATGGTGATGTCCGCAGCTAAAGGGCGCACCATGTAGCAGACATTTTAAGCTCAGACGCGAAAAAGGCCGCCATTATGGCGACCTCTTCCGGCACTTCCCTTTGCGACCATCCGTTATTTGTATAATTCTGCGGTCATGTGCACGATATTGTTGGTGTTTGCCTCAGTAATTTTGTAATGAGCACCTTGTTCCTGAGCCTTCGCTGCAATTTTTGCTTCTGCACCATCCAGCGTACCGGAGGTGACTGAAACACTCTGCGCAAAGCTTGCTGCAGACATCAGAGAAAGAGCGGCTACGGCGGCGATAGACATTGCTTTGATAGTTTTCATGGTCATATTCCTTAATGTGTATGGTTGAAAGCTCGTTCGCTTTCGATGAAATAATAATACCTTTAGTTATCATTTCATAATTAACAATAAATGCTGGTATTGTGATCGTGCTAACTATTGCGCCGATAGGCACTCCCTATGAAAATCACCTTATCGCAAAGCAGAGTTGAGCAAGCACACTACTGCTTTGCAGGAGATAACATGGTTCAAAGCCTTAAAATTGTCCCGCGGCTGCTTTCCGAAGTTCGGACAGGCATAAAAACGCATACCATCCGTTGGCGTGAACAGGAAATAGTTCCTGGTGCGATGATCTATGTGAATGCATCAGATGCATCTGACACAGCACGAGTGATGGTGACCAAAGTCAAAAAGATGCGGTTGTCTGCTGTTGCCGGTTATCTGGATAAGCGAGATGTGTGGCCTGATAAGGTACTGCTGGCAGGGATGCGTGAACACTATCCTGATATTGAGCTAGATTCTGAGGTAGATGTAATACATCACCTTGCGTCGGCCAACGATTGACACCTAAACGCGGGAAAAATCTAATGCTCATAAGGTCGAGGATATAACCCGTGCTGCTTGAAAAGTTAAAAATTCTGGAGTGCAGCCTTCATGGCGAAAAGCGGAGCGATCGCCACTGGCTTGAGCAAATATTGCATCCACAATTTCACGAAATCACCCGTTCAGGCTTGATGGTTAACCGCATCGAGACCATAGCATCACTCGAGCACGAGAGAGATGCCCCGGATATTCGTAGCGCTGATTTTCAGCTGATCTGCCTGGGTGACACCTGCGTAATATTGCATTACAGAACTTCCCAATCCGATGGTAGTCGAGCGTCTCTACGCACATCTTATTGGATACTCTGCGAGGAAAACGGCTGGCAGCTCGCTTTTCACCAGGGCACACCAGAGGCAGGTTCAACTTAATAATGCTTATTGAGGCATTAGCAATAAGCTATTTTTAAGGGCCTTTATTTCAGGAACAACGAATCTACCGCGGCCTTCAAGCCAACCGTTAGCGCTACAAACGCTCCACCCGTTGCGAATGCAGACTCCGTCGTCTTTTCTTCCTGGCAAATATCCCTAAAACGTAGCAGTGCAGCTTCAGCATCGGATGCGGTTACTTCTTCAAAAAACCCTAAGGGTAAAAACGGGCCGCTTTGTGCCAGAAGCGTACGTATGCGTTCTGGGTCAACACAAACGGGTGAGCGAAAGGGATGTTATGTCTAATGTGGCATAACATCCCTATTGCCAAGATTTTGACGTCCGCTTCTTACTCATAGCGGACAAACCCTAGCCCCCTTAGATTGATTTCAGCATTTCCACCGGCCTTTTCACACAGTCAAAGCCCTCTTTCTGCCGAGTGAAGAGAGCTTAGCGACCTCTCCTTTATGTGATGCCCTTCATAAGACTCAGCAGGGAGCGAGTTTCTCTATGTTGCCAGCGACATGCTTCATCTATAACCGACCTCCTTCCTCTACTTTACCTGCTAAATACATACATGCAGAGGCAGGTACAAATGGAAAAGTTGCTATATGGTGTCGCTTACTACCGGGAATATATGCCTGAAGAGCGGCTGGATGAAGACATTCGCCTGATGAAGGCTGCTGGCATCAATGTTGTTCGTATAGCGGAGAGCACCTGGAGCAGTTATGAACGACAGGACGGCGACTTTAACTTCTCTAGCGTATTGACCGTGCTCGATCGCATGCATTCCAACCAGATTGCCGTGATTATTGGCACTCCGACATACGCAATCCCTGCATGGCTGGCGAAAAAACACCCCTCCGTCATGGCAACAACTCCGCAAGGGGTGAACAAATATGGTCACCGGCAGAAGATGGATATCACCAGCCCCATCTATCTGCGCTACGCCGAACGGATTATTCGCGCGCTGTTAAGCGCAACCGCAACCCACCCAGCGGTGATCGGCTATCAGATTGATAATGAGACAAAATACTATGACACCTGTGGCGAGGCCGTGCAGCGCGGGTTCGTTGCGCACCTGAAAAAACAGTTCGCGGGTGATCTTGAAAAGCTCAATGCTGAATACGGTCTCGATTACTGGAGCAACCGCATTGATGCGTGGGAAGATTTCCCGCCGCTGGAAAGCACCATCAACGCAAGTCTTGGCGCGGCATTCCAGAGTTATCAGCGCGGGCTAGTCAGCGACTTCCTGGCATGGCAGGCAAAGCTGGTCAGTGAGTATCGACTGCCTGACCAGTTCATTACACATAACTTCGATTTCGAATGGCGAACCTGGTCATTCGGCGTACGCGGCGAAGTCGACCACTTCACCGCATCGGCGGTGCTCGACATCACCGGCGTGGATATTTATCACCCCGGCCAGCATCAGCTCACCGGTGTGGAAATTGCTTTTTGCGGCGACATTGCGCGTACCACAAAAGATAGCAACTATCTGGTGCTGGAAACGCAGGCGCAGGCTTTTAAAAACTGGACGCCCTATCCCGGCCAACTCCGCCTTCAGGCTTTCAGCCACATTGCTTCCGGCGCAGCCATGGTGAGTTACTGGCACTGGCACTCTTTGCACAACGCTTATGAAACCTATTGGAAAGGACTGCTCAGCCACGATCTGGAGCCGAATCCTGTCTATGATGAGGCGAAAGAGATTGGCCAGGCCTTCGCACGCCTTTCGCCACAGTTAGCTGGTCTGAAAAAAAACAATCGCGTGGCGCTGCTGGTGAGTCATGACTCGCTGACTGCCGTTGACTGGCATCCTTATAAGGGCCATCAGTTTGGCCGTCATAAGCAGCATCAGTATAACGACACGGTTCGCACCTATTATGATGCGCTTTATCGCCTAAATATCGAGGTGGACATTCTCACCGTCGATGATCCCCGACTGTCCCGCTACACGTTGCTGATAGCGCCACTGCTTTACGCGGTGTCAGAGGAATCTTTACAGCGCCTGAACCAATTTGCCGAAGCAGGCGGGCACATTCTGTACTCCTTTAAGTCTGGCTTCGCTAATCAGCATCTTAAAGTACGCCATACCCGGCAACCGGCCATCATCCGGGAGGCAATTGGAGCAAGTTATCAGCTTTTCGTTGAGCCACAGGATGTGACGCTTCAGTCTGATCGGCTGAACTTATCAGCGGAGTCTGCAGCAGTGAGTGACTGGATGGAACTGTTGGAGGCTGATGCCGGTGCTGAAGTCTGGGCTCGTTATCAGCACCCTTACTGGAACAAATACGCGGCGATTGTTCATAACCGTTACGGGGCCGGGACGACCACCTATGTGGGCTGCAGCATCAATTCTGATGCCGTGGAAGCGGTCCTGCTCAAACTGCAAAACAGCATCAATCTGAACGTCGCAACCTCCGAACTGCGCTTCCCGCTGGCGGTTAAACGCGCGGTTAATCGTGCGGGCAACACCCTGCTTTTCTTTATGAATTATTCCAGTCAGCCGCAAAAAATCACCCTTCCGTTTACTCGCGGAGAGGAGTTACTGAGCAAGCAGCGCTACCTGCAGGGAGAAACGCTGAACCTGCCTGATTGGGGCGTTGCTGTATTTGAAGTGGAGAAATCGTGATGGCTCATCACTCATCGCATCAGGATTTGCAGCGCATTGGCACCCGGGAACGCCTGGCCTTTGGCGTGGGCGATTACGGTACCAACTTAACCTATACGTTAATGGTGACATTTCTGGCGTTTTATTACACCGATGTGGTCGGGATATCAGCGCTGTTGGTGGGATCGCTGATGTTTTTTGCCCGAGTACTGGATGGCATAATCTGCATTTATGTCGGGATACGCATTGATAAAACGCGATCCCGCCTGGGCAAGGCCCGACCGTGGGTACTCTGGACCGCGGTGCCTTTTGGCCTGTCGGCATTTTTAATGTCGACTGTCCCGAATGTGAGTTACACATGGCAAGTGACGTATGTCTGCATTACCTATTTACTGACTAACATTATGTTCACCGCCAACAACATCGCTTACGGATCGCTGCTGGCTTTAATCACCCGCGATAACTATCAGCGCGGTATGTTGAGCGTTTTCCGGAAAGGCTTCTCAACCTGTGGCTCGCTTACCGTTGGGGTGTTAACCCTGCCACTGGTAGCGTTCTTCGGCAACAGCAGTACATCCTGGATAATCGTTTTTGCGATTTTTGGCCTATTTACTGCCGTATTCCTGCTGCTGACAGCGTTAGGAACCCGTGAACGTGTGGAGCCCGTCAGCAATGACAACAGCCAGCGAATTAATGCCCAACAGGTCGTGCGCTCCGTCATGGCAAATCGTTACTGGATGATCATCTTTTTCTACCTGATGATCACTTTTACCAGCCTCACCGCATTGTCGGCGGTGGGGGTGTATTACTCCAAATATGTCCTGTCTGATGTTTCGCTGATTGCATATATCAGCATGGCCCAATATATACCGGGCTTACTCACCCTGATGATTATTCCCACCCTGCTTAAGAAACTGGGCAAACGGCGTCTTGCCATGCTTGGACTGATCGTTTGTTGCATTGCCTACCTGCTCCCCCTGTTCAACAAACAGGATGCGCTGTTTGTGATCATGGCGACGGCCATACGCAGCGTGGGATTCTGTGGGATTGGCGCGACCATGTTCGCACTGCTGGCAGACACCATCGATTATGGCGAATGGCGAACCGGGCTGCGAATTGAAGGCATCCTCTTCAGCGCCGGAACACTCGGACAAACTTTGGGCATGGGGTTGGGCACGGCAAGCGTTGGCTGGATTTTGGGGGCGGCGGGTTTTGTCAGTGGCGGCAGCGCGCACCAATCTGAGACAGTCATCAAGACTATCGAATTCCTGTTCATCTTTTTCCCGCTGTTCCTTGCGGCTCTGAATCTGGTGCTGCTGTGGTTTTACAAACTGGATAATTTCTACAGTCAGGTCGCGCGCGATCTCTCTGCCGGTCGTTATCAGCAAGCTGAAGTGTCAGATGCAGCCACTGCTGGCAAAAGGTTGCAAAGTCAGGAGTGATCCCTTTAACAAATTTGCTACGTACTCCCTTCTGCACGGGAGGGAGTCACTTATAGTAGACAGAGTTTTTAGCCCGGATGAATGCCAATGGATGAACTGAACGACGTGGAGATGTTGAGTTTTTCTCCGCTAATGAAAAGCTTTACCTTCAATGCATTTATGGTCTCCGGGTTCACGCCGATAAGCCCTGGCAGCAAACTCGACTTTTTCATCCATCGCCCTAATGGCATGCAAGGTTACATGATCAACCTGACGCTGAAAGGCGAAGGGATAATTCATCATGCCGACGGTGAATTTCACTGTCAGCAGGATGAGATGCTACTTTTCCCACCGGGTGTGATTCACCACTACGGCAGGGCAAAGGAGAGCATCGCGTGGGATCATCTCTGGATCTATTTTGTCCCTCGTCCCTACTGGATTGACTGGCTGCGCTGGGATAGCCACCAGGGGAACATTGGTCGCATGAAGCTGCCCGATGATGCCCATAGCCAGCAAATGATTCAGCTCTTTAAAGAGGTCATTGCCAATAATGCGATAGGATCGGCGCTGCCAGAAGCCTTGGCTATGAATGCGCTTGAACGCATCATTTTAAAAACCTTCCAGCTGCAACCCACCAGCAATCGCCACAACAGAGATCCGCGTATTCAGACTGTTTGCGATTACATCAATGAACACCTGTCCGAAGATACGCGTATTGAAGAACTGGCGCGTATGACCTTCCTCTCAACCTCGCGTCTGACCCACATTTTCAGAAAAGAGATTGGCAATACCATCTATGGCTGGCGGGAACAGCAGCGCGTCTCCCGCGCCTGTGATTTACTCCGGCATACCCAGCTCAATGTCACTCAGGTCGCGCGGGCGGTGGGCTATGAAGATCCTTTGTACTTTTCACGCGTGTTTAGTCAGCACTATCAGTTGAGCCCGCGCGATTACCGCAAGAAATTTGAGCGCGCGCCACTATTCTGATGAGGCTGGAGCCAATGCCTGGAAGTTGGCGGGGATCGAGCAAGGTCAGGCCGCCAAAGAAATACAGGCGCTCAGTGACATCCCAGATGCCTTATTTTACTTAATTAACCGGATTGCCGAGTTTCCTTATAAATAACGCTGATACTCAACCACCTCCCTGACTTTATTTAGCGCGTCTTTCAGCTTATCCAGGCTTACGGAACCCAAGGCGAGGCGAATAGCATGCGGGACGTTTTGAGTCGTACTGAAGGGTTCGGCTGATGAAACAGAAATTTGCTCGTTCATCAGCTGGCGTACCACCTGTTCAGCACGAATCTCTTCTGGCAGCGGCAGCCAGATAAAATAAGAGCTGGCATGACTCACATAGTCGAGCGGCGCCAGGCATTCCCGCGCGAGGGTTTGCCGCTGACGAGCATCTTGCCGTTTGAGCGATTCCAGCCGGGTAATCGTTCCATCCTCCAGCCAACCGGATACCAACGCCGTCATCAGCGAGGGCGTGTTCCAGGCAGTGGCACGGATAGCGCGTTCAAGCGCAGGACGAAAAGCCGGCGGACATACCACCGCGCCAACCCGCAGGCCGGTCGCAATGTTTTTAGAAAAGCCGGTTACATACAGGGTTCTTTCCGGTGCGAAATGGGCCAGCGGCGGTGGAGAACCGTGCGCGAGATAAGCATAAGCAGCGTCCTCAATAATCACCAAATCATGTTGACGCGCAATTTCGCTAATCTCACGGCGCTGCGCATGGTCCAATACCCAGCCAAGTGGATTATGCAGGGTTGGCATGGTGTATAGCGCCTTTATGTGGCGACGTTGGCAAAGCTGTCTCAGCGCACTCAGATCTGGACCTGTCGCCGTGACAGGGATGGGAGCCAGCTCCAGATGATAAAGACTGGCCAACGCTTTGAATCCCGAGTAAGTCAGCGCATCCACAGCGACCACATCACCCGGGCGCAGCATCCCCATCGCGGCAACGGTTAATCCATGCTGAGCACCGTTAACGATGAGAATATTTTCAGCCGCCGCCTTGAGACCTGAAGCGGTAAGCCAACCTGCAATGGCCTCGCGATCGTTTTGTCTGCCAGCATGAGGCTGATAGCGCAGCAACGAAGCTAAATCACCGGAGGTCGTGAGATGGCGTAGCGCATCGCGCAGCAGTTCTGCCTGGTTTGGTAAGGAGGGATAGTTAAAATTGAGATCCACTACATCGGTGGCTACCACCTGCTGATCCATCCCCAGACCCGGCGGCAGGGAAATCTCCCTGACAAAGGTTCCACGCCCGGTTTCGCCGCTGACCAGCCCCATCACTTCAAGTTCTGCGTAGACGCGCGTTGCGGTGGCCAGTGAGATGCGCCGCGACGCAGATAACGCACGGTGAGTCGGCAAACGCGTACCTGCAGACAAACTACCTGCGCGAATAGCAGCCGCGAATTCGTCAACAATTGCCTTATAGCGAGCCTTCATCAAATGTATCCATGACAATATTTTGATTGTTATGGATTCTGGCGTTTACCATCCGTAGCGTCAACGTGTCAGAAAATATTCATCGGTACACATCACTCAACGGAGTTTTAACGTGGTTAATACGGTGGTTAATAACAGGGACCGAAGCGCCCTGTCGGGTTGGCTGAATGGCCTGCTGGGCGTGATTATTTTCAGCGGCTCACTTCCGGCAACACGCATTGCGGTACAGGAAATCGACCCGTTCTTTCTTACCTTTATCCGGGCGTCAATCGCTGGAGTGTTGGCGCTGATGCTAATGGGTTGCTTCAGAGAAAAGCGCCCTGCTGCTCGCCAGATCTGCTCGTTAATCATCGTATCTTTGGGTGTCGTGGTCGGTTTTCCGCTGTTAACTGCAATGGCTTTACAGCACGTTACCTCCGCGCATTCGATTGTATTTCTCGGTCTTCTGCCACTTGCTACCGCTATTTTTGGTGTCATTCGTGGAGGAGAGCGACCACGATTCGCTTTCTGGATATTTTCCATACTGGGCAGTCTCTTCGTGGTGGGGTTCGCGCTGTCACAGCAGGTTGCCGTCTCATTAACCGGCGATTTGCTGATGCTCACATCGGTGGTGGTTTGTGGTTTGGGATATGCCGAGGGGGCCAGACTTTCGCGTCAGTTGGGAGGTTGGCAGGTCATCAGCTGGTCACTGATTCTTTCGCTTCCTTTTATGCTGGCGGCATCATTCGTCACTCTGCCTGAATCCTTGGGCCACATCAGTACATCCGCCTGGTTAGCGCTTGGCTACGTGTCCCTGTTCAGCATGCTGATTGGCTTTATTTTCTGGTACAAGGGTCTCGCCATCGGTGGCATCGCCGCTGTGGGTCAGCTACAGCTGCTGCAACCTTTTTTTGGGCTTGGCCTATCCGCTACATTGCTGGATGAAGCCGTCAGCCCCTTGATGATTGCTGTCACGCTGGGCGTGATCCTCTGCGTTGGAGGATCGCGCCGGTTCGCAGGTTAGAAATGTCCTGCCCGTTTCAGCTTGCTTCAGATGTATTCAAAAACAGCTGCATAAACGTCAGATCTAGCCAGCGGCCAAACTTAGTGCCAACCTCGGCCATGCGGCCCGCTTCGGCAAAACCTAGCTTTTTGTGCAGCGCAATGGATGCGACGTTTTCAGATTCAATGCCAGCGACCATCACGTGCTTGCCCTGTTCTGTCGCCAGCCGGATAAGCTCTTGCATCAGTGCAGTCCCTGCTCCGCTCCCGCGTGCACTATTATGGACGTATACGGAATGTTCTACGGTATATCGGTATCCATCCCAGGGACGCCAGTCCCCATAAGACGCATAGCCCAGCACCGCGTCCATTTCGT
This sequence comes from Pantoea sp. GM01, assembly GCF_000282675.1. Classification (NCBI taxonomy): domain Bacteria; kingdom Pseudomonadati; phylum Pseudomonadota; class Gammaproteobacteria; order Enterobacterales; family Erwiniaceae; genus Pantoea; species Pantoea sp. GM01. Next base: position 68,040 of record NZ_AKIU01000003.1, read on the forward strand.
TTACCGCTACGATGACCGGAAAACCGGCAGCGTGCCGCTCGCTTATCCATTTGATGCGGTTAACAAAATCGACGGTTTTGTCGTTCCAGATTGCGGTGGTGTTAAGCACGGCATCGTTATAAATCTCCGCAATCACTTCCGCATCGCGTTCTGTTGCACTACGAATAAGCATGGTAGACACCTCATCGTTGATTCACTAAAGTAGATAAATCGTACACTATCGTAGTTATCCATTATGTTAGATGAAATGTCCAGTAAAGAAGATCAGCTCAGCGCCCGCATCGGGCAGAAGGTACGACAGGAACGGGAAAAACGGGGCTGGTCATTAACGGATCTGGCGCAGAACTCAGGCGTTTCGCGGGCGATGATTCACAAAATCGAACGCGGAGAGAGTAGCCCGACCGCCACCCTGCTGGCACGACTTTCAGGATCGTTTGATATGTCCATGTCGCAACTTCTGGCGCTAACAGAGATGCGATCGGGCACGCTGGTCAAATATGAGAATCAGGCTGTCTGGCAGGATCCGGAAACCGGCTACATCCGCCGCCATGTCTCACCTGGACAAATGCCCGTTGACCTGGTCAGTGTCGAGCTCCCGCCCAACACGGCGGTGCCGATGCCAGCCATCTCATATCTTTCACGCCGCCAGCTAATATGGGTGATTGAGGGCAAACTGTCGTTTGAGGAAGGCACGCATACCTTTGAGATGCTCACGGGCGATTGCCTTGAGCTGGGCGATCCCGCCGATTGTGTATTCAGAAATGACACTGACGAAGTGTGCCGCTATGCCGTTATTGTGCTCAAGCCAGCCTGACGAGACTTGCCGATATGCTGGTGGTTTTTATTCACCAAGAGCAAACCCGGCCAGAGGCACACTTCCTCATTTTTGATGAACAATTAGCACTTTTTGCATAAAAAATTAGGTTGTACATAAAGACAATCGCTGTACAAGTTTTCCAGCCATGTATAACTTTACATTTAGACATCACCGGCTATATTTTTAGGAAAGTTCGCCATGCGTCAGCCTGTGGCCTGAAGGTTGATGAGTACCGAGATTGTCTCCGCATGGCTGATAACAGCACAGAGATTCTATTAATAAGCACACTGCCCCGCCTAACGGACAAAGGAGAGAAAATAAAATGCACCAAAGCACGCAGCAGTCGTCTGTCGAAGCAAATATTATTCACCACTTCCGCAGTGCGGGTGACCAGTTTTCGGCAGAAGCGGCCGTGATGGACGCCGCAATTCGCGACATTATGAATCACGGAGAGAACCTCACCAGCAGCGCCATGATTCTGCATCTCATCGCAGCCATTGAAAACACCTCTGATGAAGCACAACTTGATGTATTAATTAATGCGCTCAAAGTCGTCGTGGGATATACCCCAGGTGAAGAAGAGCGATGGGCCTATTTTGACTGGTGAGTAAATGGTCATGCAGGTCCAACCTGGCATTAAATTCGCCAACATTAATATGCTGAGTTTAATGTCAGGTTAGCTATCCAATGTTTAGTGCCTGGACGGAGATGAGGATCTGCCTTGCGGTCTACATATTATCCGTCAATTAAGAAGAATCTCTGCATCACAATTCAACTACCTGCAACCAGCCAAAAATGGCCTGTGCAAGTTGGTGGAGTTTTTCCAGCGGAATCAGATGGCCACTTTCGTCGATAACCTCAATGTCGCTGCCGAAGTTGCGCGCGAGTTCTGCCACCTCTTCATCACTTTCTAGTCTGTCCTGACCGGCAGCAATGACCTTCACTGGGCCAGAAAAAGGGTGGATGCTAATGTCATTACGTTCTAGTAGTGCCTGCGTTCTGAACACTTGCGAGCCAAGCCGTTTTCCCATCTCGCGGACTTTCTGAATTAATATCACATCCCTATGTCGTGAAGGATGAAGCGATCTTTTCACCGCACCGGAGCTGATACCGTTAAAATCTCCGGACAGCGCAGCGCGAGAAGCGGCGTCTAACTCGTTACACCTGTTTAAACCCTAACACCCTGCTTTGATAACAAAACCGGTGCCTCAACACCGGTTGTGGGTCGAATTTATCAGCCCAGTCATGGAAACATGAAGTTCAGGGATGAGCTTGCGGGTATTGTGGTCCGCCATATTAACAAGGAGTTCATTCATAGGGAGGAAACGGCATAATTCAGCCAATTTTCCACATTGAACGTACGCAGATTTTTTTTACATTCCAATATTTAACGTCATTTCCAGCATAGGTTTTCACCACATCGTCTGAATTAACGGACGCATTAGGTACGAAGTCAGCTGGGACCTGAACGGCCTGGCTTCCTGATGAGATAAAGTAATATTTTCCCGCCTCGGGAATGAGTGATGAATGCGTAGTTTGAATAATTTTCCCATAATTTCTTATCTGCGAAACAGAGTAGAGAACACCCGGTTTTACTTTGCTCACCACTATATTCCCTTTGGCTTGAAACACATTTGAATCAAGCTCATAGCGGTCCAGCATATCATAGCAATTATCTTTGCTATTATGCTGGTAAGAGCCCAGATAGATGGTTCCAATATTTCCCTGGCGGTTCAGCACGTACAACGTTGCAGCATCACTTCCAGTATAATTTTTATAGTCCAGAGGTAATACCTGAGCACACCCTGATAGACCAAAAGAAATTACAGCTACAATAGCCGTTTTATTTAGTTTCATATTTCCCTACATGAGTTGTAATTTGCTGCGTATCTTAAATTCGCTAATGAATAAACAGGATGGTTATCGGCGGCGCGTTGACTTTCTTGAGTGAAATTGAGTTGGAGCTCAGGCTTATGCCGTGACAGTGCGTCACTTGTTTATGCCAGCACCCGCCGTCTGAACACCTGCCGCCGCACCACCGCCAGCAATATCCCACCCACAATCAGCAGCGTGCCGAGTACTTTGCTGTGATCGAGGGTTTCATGCAGGATTGCCACGCCCATCAGCAGCGCCAGCGCCGGACTAAGCAGCGACCACGGCAAAATCTGGCTGGCGGGATAGCGTTTCAGCAAGCCGTACCACAGCGAATAGGCGAATACCGAAGAACCTAATGCGCTGTAAATCACGCCCAGCCAGCCACGCCAGCCCGCTTGCAGCAGTAAAGTGAATTGATGTTGCTCGGTGAGTAGCGAACTTATGCCGACCAGCGGGATGGCAAACAACGATAGCCAGCCAGTCATCGCCAGCGGTGCAATGGGCGGCAGACGCTTGATAATCACCGTGCTGCATGCCCAGCCGCAGGCGCTGATCAGCAGCCACATCATGCCCTGCCAGTGCGTAAGCGCAGGAGTACCCGCCAGAATCATCACGCCGATAAATGCCACCGCCACACCGGAAATTTGTCGATAGCCGAGCCGCTCTTTCAACCAGAACGCCGCCAGCAACATGGCCAGCGGCGTCCCCATTTGAATACACACCGCGGTGGTACCGGCATCAGCGGTTTGCATGCCGATCACCATTAGCCCGAAATGCACAAAGCCGAAGGTGAACGCCAGCAACAACATACCGGGCAGCTGGCGCCGTGTCAGACGGTGAAACGGCAGCAGAATCGCCGCCACCAGCATAAACCGCAGCGTCAACATAAACAGCGGCGGTAGCTCCATGAGGCCGAACTTCATAGCGATAACGTTAAACGCCCAACCGTTGACCACCAGTACCAGAATCAGCACATCGCGCAGCGACAGCGCTTTCACGCGCGCAACCGTCCAGGCGTTTGCTGGTGATAATCGTGCTCCAGCTGGAAGCGGCGTGCCAGTGCCAGCAGCTGACGTTCGGCGCCGTCGCGGCCAATCAGCTGCATGCCAATCGGCATGCCGTCGCGATCAAAACCCGCGGGTTGGCTGATGGCCGGTAGCGCCGACAAACTCGCCAGCGCGTTATAGCGCATGTTGCCGGTCAACACGCTCTCTTCGCGATCGCCCATCTGAATCACTTCCAGACCTTTATGCGGCGCGGTAAACGGCAGCGTCGGCACCAGAATCACATCCACCTGATTAAGCTGTTGCAGCATCTGCATGCGTAACCCGGTACGGAAGCGCTGCGCCTGCAGATACTCCACCGCCGTAATGCTCAACCCGACTTGTAATAATTTGCGTACGTCCGCGCCGTACTCCTGCGAGCGGTCTGCCAGCCACGCAGCGTGCAGCGAGGCCGGTTCTGCGAGATTGATCAGCACCAGGGCATTCACCGCCTGATCAAGCCCGGTGAAACTTAGCGTCTGGCAACGCGCGCCGGCGGCACTAAACCACTGCACCATTTGATCGTAAGCGCTCGCTACATCCGCTTGCATCTGCTGATGCACATCCGGCAACAAACCGATGCGCAAGCCTGCCAGTTCTGGCATGGCACTGAGTTTTCCTGCTTTGCCCTCAAGCACATTGAACAGTACTTCGCACTCTTCAGCGTAACGCGCCAGCGGGCCCACGGTATCGAGGCTGGTGGCCAGCGGGAAAATGCCTTCGGTGGAAAGCCGGCCAACGCCCGGGCGCAAACCGGTGATGCCATTCATCGATGCCGGTAAACGAATCGATCCGCCGGTATCGGTTCCCAGCGTTGCCACGGCGCTGCGCATCGAGGCCGCGACACCCGAGCCGCCGCTCGAACCGGCAGGGATGCGCGAGTCATCCCACGGATTGCTGCTGGCGCCATAATGCGGATTATTGGTGGTGCCTCCCCACGCGAACTCATGCATGTTGGTGCTGCCAATAATCAGCGCGCCCGCCTGCTTTAGACGCTGCACCACCACCGCATCGCGGCTGGCGATGTTACCGCTGAGGATTTTGCTGCCGGCATGCATCTCTTCACCCGCCAGATCGATATTGGCTTTGATGGCGATCGGCATGCCGTGCAACGGGCCAAGATCGTAACCCTGCTCCAGCAGGCGCTGGCTGGCTTTGGCCGTTTGCCGCACCTGCGCAGCATAGACCTCAGTAAACGCATTCAGATCATGGGTGGCCGCTTCGCGTGCCAGACAGGCTTCCACCAGCTCGGGCACGCTGGTTTGTCGCGTACGCAGCTGCTGCGCCAGCGCCAGCATCGAGGCATCAATAAGTTCAGTCATGCGGCAACTCCAGCGGCGGTTGTAAAGCCGAAACCCACGCTAGCGCCGGCAATAAAGTTGGCGAGAAGTGCTGCGCGGCAAAGGCGCTGACACCCGCCGCACGCGCTTCGCAATCGGTCAGTAAATGCTGCAGCTCAGCGGCATCGGCCGCACAGTGGCGCTGAATCAGCGCCAGCCGTAGTGCAATACTCTCCATGGCGGCTCCTTATTTATCGCCCAGCGCATCCACCGCCGCTTTGGCTTTGGTGGCCAGATCGACATTCACGTTGTTCTGATAAGAGGTGGCTTCCGAGGGATAGGCTTTGATGTTTTTGGCATACAGCGCAATGTTCATGTTGTTGTCCCACGCTTTCTGCGACACCAGTACATTCTCCGGATAACCCTTAGCGTCAATCTCACGCTGTACCGCTTGTTTCACCACCGCTTCCGGCAACGCCGGGAAGTATTTGCGTGCAATCTGTACCGACTCTTCCTGATGCTTATAGATGAAGCGCGAAGCCTGTTCGAATGCGGTCACTACCGCCTGTGCCGCCTGCGGATTTTTGTCGATGTAGTGCTGCGTGGTCGTCAGGCTGGAGAAGGCGAACGGATACCAGGATTGTGCCGCCGAAAACGAATAGACCACATGCAAACCATTCTGCTGCTCGGCCATAGTGACCTGCGGTTCCGCTGCCAGCGCGTAATCGGCTCTCCCCGCCGCCACCGCCGGGATTTCATTGCCGATCGCCACGTGCACCAGCTTCACGTCCTTGAGGTTGTTCTGTTTGATCAGATAACTCATGAACGCCCAAGTGGTATCCGGCTGCGGGCTGGTCACCACGCGTTTACCGGATAACAGCGACAAATTGTCCTGCAGCGAAGCGGCTTCTTTGCCGAAGACAAAGATGGTCGGCGCATTCTGCACACCCGCCACTACCACGCCCTTACCGCCGTTTTCCCGGGTTTTCGGCACAAAAACCGGATCCTGAATCGAGAAATCCGCCGAGCCGCCAATCACCGCCGCCCAGGATTGCGCCCCGCCACCGCCGGTGCTGATTTTTACCTCAACGCCCTGCTGCTTAAAAAAACCCTGCTCCTGCGCCACGTACAGCGGCAGATAAAGCAGCGACTGGAAAGCCTGGTTGATGCGTACCGGCGTGTCGGCAGCTAACGCCGAATTGACACATACCAATGAAGCCAAAGAAACTGCGGCAGAGATCGTAGCGAAGCGAAATGTTTTCATGATTATTTCCTGTCCCAGGAGAGAATGAGGCGTTCAAGAAAAGCCACCAGCGCGTTAAAACACAGCATCATCAGCATGACCAGCACGATGCCAGCCAGCACAATGTTCATACCGAAGTTGGAGCTGCCGAGCAGGATCATGTGCCCGACGCCCGCATCGGACGAGATGTATTCGCCAACGATGGCACCGACCAGCGCAAAACCCACGTTAAGGCGTAAACCGGAGAGCACCCACAACATCGCTGACGGCACCACCAGCTTGAAGAAAATCGTGCCACGCCCGGCATTGAAGGAGCGCAGCAGATTAATCAGGTCAGGATCGGTACGCATCGCGCCTTTATATGAGGTGGTCAACGACACCACCACGCAGGAGAACGCCACGATCACCACTTTCGACAGCATTTCGGTGCCGAACCAGATGATGGTCATCGGTGCAATCGCCAGCACCGGAATTGAGCCAATCGCCGCGATAAATGGCGCGGCAAGATCGGAGATAAAGCGGGAATACCACAGCAGCAGGCCAAGGATCGATCCCCCAATCGCGCCCACCGCAAAGCCAACCAGCGTTTCCACTGCGGTGACGCGGATGTCGGTGAGCATTTCGCCGCTGTGGAAGCGTGCCACCAGCACTTCCCAGACCTGCGATGGGCTGGAAAACAGAAACGCGTTGATGTTGCCGCTGCGAACCCCGAGTTCCCAACCGCCAAGCAGCAGCACCACAATCGCAATCTGGAGCACCAGCAGCGTGTAACGGCGCGCGTTAACCGAGCGGAAGAAGGTTTCGCGGCTGCTGCGATTTGCGGTCGCGCCGACCGTCGGGCGCGAAGACAGCGTATTCATCACCATGTGATCCTCTCGTTAGTTAACCGGCTCAGGTTGCGTGCCGATGCTGCGCCAGATGCGCTCGTAATATTCATTGAAGCGCGGCGCAAGGCGGCGTTCAGGAATGGATAAGCTGTCGGTGCCGAGATCGACCTTAATTTCCTGCACGATCTCTCCCGGACGCGCTTTCATTACGTAGACGCGATCCGACATCGTCACCGCCTCTTCGATATCGTGCGTAATAAAAATCACCGTTTTATGCTGATCCTTCACCACGCTGAGCAACTCGCTCTCCAGCGCGATTTTCAGCGGGTAATCCAGCGCTTTGTAGGCTTCATCCATCAGGATGATTTCCGGGTTGGTCACCATGGTGCGCATTAGCGCCACGCGTTGGCGCATGCCGCCAGACAATTGCGCAGGATATTTCTGTTCAAAGCCGGTCATTTTGTAGAGCTCAAACAGTTCACGCGCTCTGGCGCGCGCTTCGGCTTTCGGCGTGCCGCGTACTTCCAGGCCGAGAATCACGTTGTCGATCACCGTCCGCCACGGAAACAGCAGATCTTTTTGCAGCACATAACCGAGTTCCGCCGATGGTGTGCCGGTGGTTTCACGATTCTTCAGCAGAATGCTGCCACTGTCGGGCATGAGCAGGCCGGTAATAATGTTGAACAGCGTCGATTTGCCACAGCCGCTCGGCCCCACAAAGGAGACGAATTCATTTTGGTTAGCGTGGAAGTTCAGGTTGCGCAGAACCGTCACTTCGCCGCCCGCCGCCGGATAACTTTTATGGATGCCTGCGGCTTCCAGTACCTTAGTCATGGTTTTCCCCCAGAGGTCGCGCGTGGCGATTGTGAACCGTCAAGGGTGAAGGCGGCGCCTGCACCGGAACGTAATCTTTCAGGAAGTGATAACCGAGATAGTCGCTGCTGCGCGCACGCAGGATGGCGGATTGGATCTCCACGTTGGCCAGCGCCATGCCTTCGCGGCTGCCGCTGTCGGCAATAATCTTGCCGAGCGGATCAATGATGCGACTGTGGCCGTGATAGTGCAGATTGCCGTGCTGCCCGCACAGATTGGATTCGACCATCCAGCACTGATTCTCCAGGGCGCGCACCCGGCCAAACAGCGTGTAGCTATCGACCATGGGGTCGGCATCCCCAGCGCTGCCATCACCGCCGTAGCCCCACGCGGTGGGCATGATCATGATGTCCGCCCCTTTCAGCGCCAGCTCGCGCGTACTCTCCGGGAACACCTTGTCGTAGCAAATCAGCATACCGATGCGACCCAGCGCTGTGTTAAACACCGGGAAGTCGCTGCCAGGATAGTAAACGTGCTTCTCATCGCCCGGCTGATGCACCTTGCGATATACGCCGATTAAACCTTGCGGCCCCAGCAGCACCGCGCTGTTGAACAGCACTTCGGCACGTTCGGGGTGGCGCTCCGTCATGCCGAACACCACATGCAGGCCAAGCTGAGTCGCCAGGCGCTGCAGTGCCTGAACGCTTTCACCCTGCGGCACCACTTCGGCCTGTGCCATTTGCCACGCCACCGCATCGCCGTTCCAGTTGAGCGTGTCTGGCAGATAGCCCTGTAAAATCTGCTCTGGAAATACCACCAGATCGGCACCTTCCTGCGCCGCATGCTCCATCCACGCCAGCAGGTTATTGAGATTGCGAGCTTTATCGTAAAACGCCGTTAAGGTGACGCTGGCAATGGTGATGGCGGTCATGACTACAGCTCCCAGAAGTTTTTTTCTAAGCTGCTACGTAACTCACACTATGACCAATACAATTTTCTTATAGGAAATTTTTTATCATATGTGAGAAATTAGTGTTCACATTCACTCTGTGGAAGAGAGTCAGCACGATGAAAACCACCCGACAGCATGAAGCCTCCGGGCTGGGCGCAGCCACCACCGGCGAGCAGGATTTTGGTATGCGCATTAAGACTCTACGTCAGGCGCGTGAACTTACGCTGGAGCAGGTTGCCGAGCTCAGCAGCGTATCGATCTCCACGTTGTCGAAGATTGAGAAAGGCCAGGTTTCGGCCTCCTTCGATACCATCGCCAAAATCGCCAGCGCTTTTGATTACTCGCTGGCCGAACTCTTTGCTGAAGAGCTGCCTGATTCACCGCTGCCCCGCGGCGCCATTCAGGGGCGTCGCACTTACACGCTGGCAGGCAAAGGAATTGCATTCACCAATCCGTGGTTTCGCTATGAAGTGCACGCCGCCGAGCTGTTGGTAAAAGGTATGATTCCGGTGGTGATGGGCATTGAAACCCAGCAATTGCCGCCGCCAGAAGCCTGGTCGCAGCATGCGGGCGAAGAGTTTATCTACGTGCTAAGTGGTGAAGTGATGTTGCACACGCAGCTGTACGCACCGCTGCGGCTGGCCAAAGGCGATAGCGCCTATATCGACAGCACCATGCGCCATACTTTTGTGCGTCTGAGTGACGAAGCCGCCAGCTTGATCTCCATCTGTCAGACGGAAAAGCTGGATATTGAGGATCTGGCGCGCGGGGCGCCATGTTAGTCTGCTGAGGCATTGTTCATTCGAAAGGAGCTTCAGAAATGGCAGCACGGGAACATCATTATCAGGTCACGGTTCGCTGGACCGGCAATCGCGGCAACGGCACGGCATCCTATACCGCTTACGATCGTAACGCAGAGCTGATTGCCGCAGGAAAAGAGACGGTGGCGTTGAGCGCCGATCCGGCTTTTCGTGGCGATGCGGCGCGCTGGAATCCGGAAGAGTTACTGCTGGCTTCAGCCTCGGCCTGCCATAAATTGTGGTATCTGCATCTCTGTTCAGATGCCGGGATTGTGGTGGAAGCGTATGAAGATGCGGCAGAAGGCACCATGATTGAAGGGACGCGCGGTCGCTTTACCCAGATTACCCTGAAACCGCGAATTACGCTGCGCGATCCGGCAGATGCGGACCGCGCGCGTGCGCTACATCATCAGGCACATGAGGCCTGTTTTATCGCCAATTCACTTAACTTTCCGGTAAATTGCGCACCCGAGTTCAGTTAAGTCAGGCCGCGCCGGCCAGCGAGGGTTGCCATAAGCGCACACCGTTGCGTCCGGCGCGTTTCACTTCGTATAGCGCCTCATCAGCATGTCGCAGCCATTGACGGATTGATTCCGCATGTGCCGCAGAAGCAATGCCAATACTCACCGAGCAATGAAACTCCGCTGAAGCCGGTAGGCGCACCTGCGCTATTTTCTCTTGCAAACGCCTGGCCAGCGCCACCACCGATTCGTCGCTGGCATGGTGCACAATCACGCCCAGCTCATCGCCGCCAAAACGCGCTGGAATATCCTGCAATCCTACATGGTTACGCAGCAACGCCGAGATCTCCGCCAACAGGAAATCGCCCGCCTCGTGGCCCCAGGTATCGTTTACCGATTTGAAATAATCGAGATCCATCAGCAACAAATAGCCCGCGCTGTCACCGCGCCGGGTACTGAGAAATTCGCTTTCCAGCCGACGTTCAAACAGGCGACGGTTAGGGATCTCCAGGCCCGGATCCATCAGCGCGATGCGCTCCAGCTCACGATTTCGTTTGCGCAGTTGCCAGGTAAGATTGTATGACGTGACGCTCAACACCAGCATGTAGCAGGTTGCCAGCGGCAACGTTAACCACACGGTTTGCGTGCTAAACGCCAGATGCACGCCTGCGCCATCCACCAGCCATACCAGCACAAACGCAAACAGAAAGGCCTGTATCGCGGCGATTAACTGCGCCGCGCCGCCAGCGGCATAGCGATCGGAGGCCAGTACCGCCATGATGATAAACGAGGGCAGCGGACTTAACGCCATCAGCGCCACCCAGATGCCGCCAAATGCGGCGTCGAGGGTGAGATTATGTCGCTCGCTGGTCGTGGAGTCTTCGGCGCGTAGCGCACGGCGATAAGCCAGCCACGGCCAGAAAAAGGCATTCACGAATAACAGCGCGCTAAATCCCACGCTGCGATTCATCTCCATCAATACCGATAGAATCGGGAAAAAACATAAAATCGTGCCGAGCTGACGCATGATGAACATGCGACGTACGAAGCGTTGGGAACGCCGCTTCAAATGGCTATCGTCAGGTGAGTAGTAGTTCATGCATGGGAGATATCAGGGCGACAAGAATTGCAGTTTAACGGGAAAAAGTAGCCGCGGATCGCTTTATTTTAAGAATATTTACCTTGCCATTTGTTGGCAGAACAAAAATCTCGCATTGTGTGCAAAAGAGAGACAGTGGAGATCAATCTGGAGCGACGTCCACTGCCCTGTTGCCTAGCGTGCCGCGCCCTGCAAGCGGAACTGCGCCACCAGCCGTTCCAGCATCATCGCCTGCTCTTCCAGCGAATTCGCCGAGTGTGAAGAGGCGCTTACTAGCGTGGCGTTCTGCTGCGTGGTGGTATCCAGCTCGCCGACCGCTCGGGCGATCTGCTCGATGCCGCGGCTCTGCTCATCGGACGCCGCTGAAATCTCCCCCATAATCTCATTCACGCGCGCAATGCTGCCGAGAATGTGATCCATGGTTTCACCGGCGCGCGCCACCTGCTGGTGGCCATTGCTGATGCGGCCCACCGATTCGCTGATGAGCTGCTCGATATCTTTCGCGGCACCGGCACTGCGCTGGGCCAGATTACGTACCTCGCTGGCGACCACAGCAAAACCGCGTCCCTGCTCACCAGCACGCGCCGCTTCCACCGCAGCGTTAAGCGCGAGGATGTTAGTCTGGAAAGCAATGCTGTTAATCACGGCGGTGATAGCGGCGATTTTCTTCGAGCTTTCAGAGATTTCGCCCATGGTATTCACCACATCGCGCACCGCGATGCCGCCTTTATTGGCATTGTGTGAGGCTTCAGCGGCAATCTGGCTCGCCTGACGCGCATTCGCGGCGTTATTTTTCACCGTGGCGGTGAGCTGTTCCATGCTGGCGGCCGTTTGCACCACCGCCGCAGCCTGTTGCTCGGTGCGCGATGACAAATCCAGGTTACCCTGATTAATCGCGCTGGCCGCCTGCGATACGCTACTGACACTGCTCAACACATCGCCAATCATGCTGCGCAGGCGTTCGTTCATGCGCCCCATCGCCGAAGTCAATTTACCTAATTCATCATGCCGGTCAGTAGCAAACTGCGAACTGAGATCGCCATTGGCGATACGCTCCGCCAGTTCCAGGTTGTGGAAAACCGGACGCGTAATCTGGCGAATGATGTACCACGCCACCAAAACGCCAAACAGAATGGCCAGGCCACCTATCAGCAGCGAAATCGCCGCCGAGCCGTTGGCCAGTTCATCGTTACGCGCTTTGACGAGGGTAATAATCTGTTTGATTGCGGCGCTGCTCTTATCGCCCGCCACTTTAACGGTGTCTTCCGCGCTACGCAGTTGCCCATAGGCATCTGCCGCTTGCAGGCTCAAACTTTTGAATTTTTCTGTCTCATTCCACAGCGCGTTAAATTCACCCTGCTGTTCTGGCGGCAGCTGTGCCAGTAAAGCTTTCATACCTTGATCGGCCTGCTGGAAATGGTTCTCCAGCGTGTTACGCAGCGCATCGCTGACGTTAAAGCGCAGCGCCCACGCCTCTTCACGCACATTACTGATGGCAAAAAGCTGCTGATAAATTTGGTTGGTGAGATCGGGATTGGTGACGGGAGTGCGGATAAGTTGGGTGTAGCGTGACGTCATATCCTGCTGACTTAAGCTATCAAGCTGCGAGCGCAGGCTGTTGAGTTGCTGCGTGGCCTGCGTCATTGCGCCGATACTGTTGTGGAAACTGGCGAGATGCGTCGTCAATTCATCAACCCGCTCTTTGGCACCTTCTGTCCAGGAGAGCTGTTTCGCTTCGCTCGTCAACTGTTGCGCGTGAGTGACGTAGTTCGCCATGACCTGACCGGATTTGTCATCACCATAAAGATATTTGAGGCGATTAATTTTGGCCTGAAACACTTCAATATTGATGTCATAAATCAGGTTGGTTTTCTGATAGATGTCATGAATGGCGTTAAAGCGCTGCACGCTTAATCCGGTGGCTAGCGCCACTAACAACAGTACGATGCCGAATCCTGCCGACAACTTACGGGTAATGCGCACATTACGTAAACGGGATACCAGCCCCATGTTCCCTACTCCTGCGTTTGTTGATTTTGTACATTTGTAAGGGAGTTATCGGAACACGGCGGAAAATATTTATTAGGGATTGCGTTAAAAGTGATTGCAGGATGTGACGCACTTCTGAAAGCGGGCCGTGCGAACTAAAACATATAATTTTTATACCATTAGATGATTAGACTGAAACCCATTTTTAAGAACATCAACCCAAACGCAGGACTGATGTTATAACCGCTTTTTTATCACCTCAATCAGCGATGTGGTAGAAATACTCGGCGTGCGCTCTAGATAAACGACTTCAGCCAGCGATGAGAAGTGGTCAAACTTGCCTTTCCAGTCATCACCCATAACTAAAATATCTGCGTTATAGTGTTTAATATAGTCAGGCTTTAACTCCAATGACTCTTCCAGAAAAACCTCATCAACATACTTCATGCTCGCAATTATTGATAATCTGTCACTCTCTTCATAGATCGGATAGCGTGCTTTTTTATGGAAATTCAGTGCATCTGATGAAACTCCCACAATCAACCGATCGCCCAGCATTTTTGCACGTCGCAAAATATTCAGATGCCCTACATGGAAAACGTCAAAAGTGCCAAAGGTAATAATTATTTTCATTTCATAGCCGATTGAAAGAGAGAACAGATAACCTCTTATTTCATCGTGAAAATCATTCACGCGTCGGAGGTACATCTTACATTGCGCCAATCTTTGCAATTTATATGCCATAAAAATAACAGAGTGTTTTCAATGATATAAAGTTTTAGCTTTATCTCTCCAGGAAGAAGTTTTTCCTTGAAAAGGAATTAAACAGTAGCGGATATAAGGGGGAGGATGTCAAAACTTCACGATGTAAAATGCATAGGATTTCATCGTGATTGACCACATCTGCCAACCTCCCCTGATTAAACAATGCATTTGCAGAAGTCAAAATTCGGCGCTATTCAATCTATGCATTACAGTATGTTGTAACTATACGGCTTAATTTTGATGAAGGGAGAATTTCAGGACTTCATCTTTGCTTATTTCCAACCATATCAATCAGTTATAGCCCTTCCGATGTGGCGATTTCAGACTGAAACCGCCCATGCCAAGTCACGGGCGGTACTTTTTTACCAGTGAGTCGCTTGCATATCGATAACGAAGCGATACTTCACCTCGCCTTTCAGCATACGTGCAAAGGCCGTTTCAATCTCCTCACCTACAATCAGTTCGATATCGGCGGTAATGTTATGCTTGCCGCAGAAATCCAGCATTTCCTGGGTTTCCTGAATGCTACCAATCGAAGAACCGCTGATGCTCAATCGACGATTTACCATTGGCGTCACGTTAGGTGACTGATGCGGTTGCTCCGGAATCCCCACCAGCACTAAACGGCCGTTGGTTTTCAGCGTGGCGAGATAAGGATCGAGATCGTGTGGTGCAGAAACGCAGTCAACGATGAAATCCAGTGACGTTTGCGCGGCAGCCATCTGCTGCGCATCACGGGAAACGACGACGCGCTTCGCTCCTAAGCGCAATGCGTCCTCACCTTTAGCAGGCGAAGTAGTAAATAGCGTGACCTCTGCGCCCATCGCGCTCGCCAATTTAACCGCCATATGACCCAAGCCGCCCAAACCGACTACGCCAACTTTATCACCGGCTTTGACATTAAAGTGACGCAGCGGTGACCACACCGTTACACCGGCACACAGCAGCGGCGCAACGCCGGCTAACGGCAATGTCTGCGGTACCGAAACCACAAAATGCTGATCAACCACCACGTTTTGCGCATAGCCGCCCCAGGTGCTGTCGCCGGTGTATTTATCGATACCGTTGTAAGTCGCGACGAAACCGGATTCGCAATACTGCTCTTCTTTCTGCTGGCAGAAATGGCATTCACGACAGGAATCCACCATCACGCCGACGCCTACCACATCGCCGGCTTTAAAATTCGTCACATCCGTACCGGTTTCCACCACACGTCCGACGATTTCATGGCCCGGCACCAGCGGATAACGGCTTACCGCCCATTCGTTACGTGCCATATGCAAATCGGAGTGGCATACGCCACAGTAGAGAATTTCAATTTTGACATCCTGCTGCTGCAGCGGACGCAGCGCAATCTGACTGGATGAGAGAGGTTTGGTCGCGTCGTGCGCCACTAATGCATTGATTTTCATACTGCCTCCAAAATGGGCTGGCGTTGGCTAACTGAAGGCGGCAGACTATAGTGAACATGGTGCAGAATTGATAGTAGTTACCATTTGGTAACCATACAGGAGGCGCATACGGTGCCCGCAATCGTTGACGGTAAACTATTTTTTTATGCGGATTCGCCGCCGCGACGCTTAATGGATCTGTTTTCTGTGAAATGGAGCAGCATGGTGCTGCATGCGTTGTATCACTGGCCGAATCACCGCGCACGCACCGGTGAGTTACAGCGCAGCCTGCAGGGGATATCGAAGAAGATGCTGTTTCAAACGTTGAAAGAGCTGGAGCAGCGCGGGCTGATCGCCCGCCATGTCTATGATGTGATACCGCCGAAAGTGGATTACCGCTTAACGCCGCTCGGCATGACGTTCGCGGCACCGATTGAGCAGATGTATCAGTGGGGGCTGGAAAATCAGGCGGCGCTGGATGAAATGGAAACCTGCTATCGCCATGCTAAGGACGCTTCATCAGTCGAGCCACACAATCACGATCGCGCTGCTGACGCGGATTAAATACCACCAGACTCAAGCCGGGTTTGCCCTCCACGGCAAAGGTGCTGTACTCCAGCTCCAGCACGCCTTCGTCAGGCAGCCACAACTGTTTGATGCCTTCGCCATGCTGGCTAACTTCCTGCGATTGCCATAGCTGGCGGAAGGTTTCGCTCATTTCGCTCAGCTCCTCTACCAGCGCGCGCACATGCTCGCTGGCACCGGTGCGCGCCACGTCCGCACGGAAGTTGGCCACCATGCCGCGAGTGACCTGATGCCAATCGGGTAAACGTTTTTTCATCTCTTCGTTGCGGAACATCATCAGCAAAATGTTGCGCTGTTCCGGCGGCAACTCGGCGTAATCCACAAACACTTTGGTGGCGGCACGATTCCACGCCACCACTTGCCACTCAGCGGTCTTCACCAGCGCGGGCGTGTGTTCCATGCTGTCGAGCACGCGTTGCAGCGAAGGCGAAACGTCTACGCCTGCTTGCCAGGTCACGCCCGGCAGCCGGTTCTGCGCCAGCAAAAACAGGTGATCGCGCTCAGCAGCGCTCAATTCTAATGCTTTGGCCAGGCGTTCCAGCACCTCTTCAGAGGGCGCGCCACCCCTGCCCTGCTCCAGCCACGTGTACCATGTGGTACTGACGCAGGCGCGCACCGCCACTTCTTCCCGACGCAGGCCCGGCGTACGACGGCGGAGCAGCGTGTAACCGAGTTTCGCTGCATCCAGCCGCTGGCGGCGTTCACGCAGATAGTTGCCGAGCGCATTGTCATCTTGCTGAGTCATGCCTTTATCCTGTTAGTGCGTATACCTGTATAAGCTCACGGCTTTTCGCCGCCACGCAGACTTTTATGATAGTGCTTCAACTTTGAAAAAGTGGAGCACGATTATGCGATTTTTTGTGACTGGGGCGAGCGGATTTATTGGTTCCGCCATTGTGAAAAAACTGCAGGCACGTGGCGTTGAAGTGCTGGGTTTAGCACGCAGCGAAGCTTCAGCAGAGAAATTACATCAGCAAGGTGTGCAGGTAATACGCGGTGAGCTGGAAGATCTCGCCAGCTTACGCAGTGCGGTTGAGCAAAGCGACGGCGTCATTCATGCCGGATACATCCACGATTTTAGCCGCATGGATCATGCTGCCGAAGTCGATCAACGCGCTATTCTGGCAATGGGCGACGTGCTGGCTGGCTCCAATCGCCCGCTGATTGTCACCACCGGCACCGCGTTAGTCGCACCGGGACAACTCGCCACCGAACAGATTCGTCCGGCAGCGGGCGCACATCCACGGTCTAATTCTAACGTCGCCGCATTGGCGCTAGCCGATCGCGGTGTGCGCGTGGCGTTAGTTCGCTTGCCGCCGACGGTGCATGGTGCGGGCGACCATGGTTTTATCCCGATGATCATCAATATGGCGAAGGAAAAAGGCGCAGCGGTATATGTCGGCGAAGGAGAAAATCGTTGGCCTGCGGTGCATCGCGACGATGCCGCCGAGCTATTTTGCCTTGCCGCCGAACAGGCTGAACCGGGTGCCATTCTGCATGCCGTGCAGGAGGAAGGTATACCGTTTCGGCAGATTGCCGAAACTATCGGTGCAGGATTAGCGCTGCCGGTGAAGAGCCTGACGCTGGAAGAAGCCAAAACCTGGCTGGGCTGGATGGCCTTCTTTGCGTCGGCTGATAATCCTTCATCCAGTGCGTGGACGCGCCAGACATTTAACTGGCAGCCAAACGGACCGGCTTTACTGCAGGATATGCGTGAGGCGGGATATTTTAGTTAGCCTGTCTTAGGCATTGAAGCGGCGCAATTTAGTGCGCCGCTTCAGGACGTGCAGTGAATGAACAGCGTACTTAACTAAATGGCTCTTCGCGCGCCAGCAGGCGGGCTATCACATTCAGTGCGCCTTCATCATTATTGCCTTCGGTTCTGTAACGCGATACCGCGCTCACCGGTGCGGCGGCGTTAGCCATTGAGAAGCTATAACAGGCCTGACGCAGCATTTCGATGTCGTTGGCACTGTCACCAATCGCTACCACTTCACAATCATCAATACCCCATTTTTCCTGCAGCAATGCGATGCCGTGCGCCTTATGGCAGCCAGGAATGATCAGGTCGACAAAGCCAAATCCGCTGGAAACCGGATGCATAATGTTTTCAATCGCGCCCAGTTCGGCGTGCAGGCGCTCCATCAAAGCCTCTACGCCTTCATGCGCCAGATTCAGGGAAAACTTGAAGATGGTGTCATCGATATCGTAAAGATTGTCGCGCTTTTCCAGGCGATAGTAGTGATTCGCCAACATGCCAATCACCTCCTCGGACATTGATGTGTGCACATAGGCGCCGTTACGGCCGCACACGACGGTGCTGATGTCCGGCTCTTTAGCCAAAATATCGAGGATTTGATGCACGCGATCCGGCGCCAGTTCGCCGCAAAAGATCTCTTCATTATTATCAGAAACCCAAGCGCCGTTTTCCGCTACAAAGGCAATCTCATCTTTGATGTCAGGAAAATAGCGCTGCAGTTGATAATATTGATTGCCGCTGGCGACCACGAAACGAATGCCCTTCTCTTTCAACAGCGCATACTGACGCGCAAAGCGTTGCACGTTGTACTGCTTATTGTCGTCGAGAAACGTTCCATCCATGTCCACTGCAATCATTTTCACTGCCATTTTGCTCTCCCGTATTTGCTCGCCATTGGCTTTAAAAAGGTCTTTGTTAAGCTTACTCGCGGTGTGGATTATTGAGAATGTGAATAATGAGTTTGATCACCGCTTTCAGAGATTTCCAGTCCATCTTTTACTGTATGTCAGCGCCTTTTTCTCTGATCCAGGCACAGAACATCTCCGCCATGTCATGCGCGTAGGCTTGAATCTCAGCGGCCGTGCGCGGCGACTCGGAAAAATGTTTGCCCACATTGCCTAGCGTGCTGTTGATCAGATCGGCGGCACGCGCCCGATCTTCCGCCTCCGAATGCGGCAGCAGTTCAAGCAGGAAATCACTGATTACGTTCTCGCCGGCTGCGCGAGCTTCCTGAACTTCCGGAGCATCGCGATAGAGCGGCGCGGCATCATTAAGCGCCGTGCGCATCGCAGCTTCTTCACATTCCGATTGCAAAAAAGCCAGAGTGAGATCGTGCAAACGCTGGCGCGGTGTAGCGGCGCTATTGCGCAAGATCGCGCCTAATAGATTGCCGGTGCGCTGCCACTCTTCGCTTTGTAATCTGAAAAGAATAGCTGCCTTATTGGGAAAATATTGGTAAAGCGAGCCAATACTTACGCCCGCGCGCTCCGCCACGCGCGCGGTGGTAAAACGCGTGGCGCCTTCCTGCTCTAAAACCTGAGTAGCGGCTTGTAAAATAGCCGAAACCAACTCGTTGGAGCGCGCTTGCTTTGGCCTTTTTCTCTCAGAAATCTTAGCGTTACGTCTTTCCGTCATCAGTAACTCCAGAACACGAATAGTGAAATGCGAATGATTCATCGTATTCTGTTCGCACAGCTTAATCCACTTTTTGATATACGGAAAAAACCATGAACACCTTAACCTCCGCGCCATTAGCCCCGCTGCTGAACTACCTGTTTGAGCTCGCCGATAATATGGCCCATCCCACTAATGAAGCGTTTAGAACGATGTCTGACGCAGAGCAAAATCGCCTGCTGCGTAGCAAAACTGATTACATCGAACTCTATGCTCACCTAAAAGATGTGCCGCTGGCGATTTCGCGCGAAACCGGCAAGTTGCTCTATATGCTGGCGCGCAGCAGCAGAGCAAAAACGATCATCGAGTTTGGCACCTCGTTTGGTATTTCCACGCTGCACTTAGCTGCAGCGCTACGTGATAACGGCGGCGGTAACATCATCACCTGCGAATTTGAGCCAGGTAAAGTGGCTCTTGCGCGCAATCATTTCGCTGATGCCGGCGTCAGTGATCTGATTGAAGTGCGCGTGGGTGATGCGTTAGCCACCTTGAGCAGCGATTTACCTGCATCCATTGATATGCTGGTGCTGGATGGTGCGAAAGCGATCTATCCGGAGATTCTGGCGTTAGTGCAACCATATTTGCTTCCCGGCGCGCTGATCGTCGCGGATGATGCCGACTTCAGCCCGGAATATCTCGAGCTGGTGCACGGCAGCGGCGAATTCATCTCGCTGCCGTTTAATGATGGCGTGGAAGTGTCAATATGGTTGGGGAAGCCGTAGGGAGCCCGGCAAGCCTCCCGCAGAGGTAACGTATTAATTAAACCACGGCTGGAACGGGTCGGGGAGTTCTACCCAGCGATCCGGCCCAGACGCCATCTCGTCATCGGTTAACAGCGCATTTTCCAGCTTGTCGCGCAGCACCGCTTCATCCATATCGATACCGATAAATACCAGTTCCTGGCGCGCATCACCGCTACCATCCACCCAGTTATCGAGAATGTACTGTAGGTTTTCTTCGTCCTGTGGCCAGCGCTCTTTCGGCACGCTGGCCCACCACATCCCCGCTAAGCCCTGACGTGACACACCACCCGCTTGTGACCATGAACCGGCATGACGTGGACGACTGGCGAGCCAGAAATATCCTTTGGAGCGCACCACGCCGTTGAGCTCGTTTTCAATCACCTGGGAAAAGCGCACTGGATGAAAAGGACGGCGCGCACGAAAGACAAAATTGCGAATGCCATACTCTTCGGTTTCCGGCGTGTGTTCGCCACGCAGCTCCTGCAGCCAGCCTGGCGCCTGCGCCGCAGCGTCAAAATCGAATAACCCGGTGTTGAGTACCTGGTCCAGCTCCACTTTGCCAAATGCCGAGGCGATGATATTGGCGCGCGGGTTGAGTGAGGTCAGAATCGCCATCAGCCGCGCCTTTTCTGCCTCGTTTATTAGATCCGTTTTATTCAGGATCAGCACGTCACAGAATTCGATTTGATCGACCAGCAGATCCACCACCGTGCGCTCATCTTCTGCACCTAGCGACTCACCACGTGACTGAATACTTTCATTTGATTCATAGTCGCGCAGGAAATTGAAACCATCGACCACCGTCACCATGGTGTCGAGCGACGCCACTGCAGACAAACTCTGCCCTTCTTCATCGGCGAAGGTAAAGGTTTCGGCTACCGGCAGCGGTTCGGAAATCCCGGTTGATTCAATCACCAGGTTATCGAAACGCCCCTCCTTTGCCAGACGGTTCACCTCCAGCAGCAAATCTTCACGCAGCGTGCAGCAGATGCAGCCATTGCTCATTTCCACTAGCTTCTCGTCGGTACGCGATAGTTCCGCCCCGCCGTCGCGTACCAGCGCAGCATCAATGTTCACTTCCGACATATCGTTGACGATCACCGCCACGCGAAGGCCTTCACGGTTATTGAGAATGTGGTTGAGCAGCGTGGTTTTACCCGCGCCGAGGAAACCGGAAAGCACGGTGACCGGCAGTTTTTTGCATTCGCGGGATGGATGGTTTTTTGCAGACATGACAACTCCTTCAAAAGACAAAGTTCACAACATGAAAAGACAAAGGTGCTGATTCTTTCATTATGTTATAACATAACAATTAATATTGTCATTGAGGAATGTGGGTTGATTGCGGATAGCCGCTATAAAACCAGAGTGGGAGAGGTAAGGTGCGCATTGTGCGCACCTGGCAAACGAAGATTACTGATTGTTGGGGTAGCTCAAGTCAATCGCGTCATCCGGCAAGGTAGTGAAGGTTTTCACGAGGGTGCGGAAATCTGCGTTCGGTGTCAGGTCGGCAAACTGCTGCGGATAAAGATCTTTCGCCAGAATTTCCATACCAATGATGTTGTACGGGTGATTATAAAAGTGGTGATAAACGCCATATACGCGCCCTTCTTTCACCGGTTCGATCTGCGCTAAACCGGTGCGCTTCAAAAGCGTCTGGAAGGTTGCCTTAACTTCTTGCGGCTGGACGCCATAACCAAACGGCAGCACGTTGGCATTCGGACGCTTAGAACCGGTCATGATGTAAACATCAGGTTTCATAGCGATGATCTTTTCCAGTGCCACAAACCCGGCATTACCCGGCAGCAACTCCGATCCAATATTCTTCCCGCCCACCGCTTCCACCAGTCCACCCCAGCCGTTGTGGCTGTGCGTGAAGCAGCAGTTATCGCTATTACCGGCGATCGGTTCGATGAAGACGGTCGGCTTGTTTTTCACTTCAGCCACGCCTTTGCTAATGCGTGCAAATTTTTGCTGGTAGAAATCTGTGTAGGCGGCAGCCTGGCTTTCGCGATTCAACACGTTACCCAGCAGCGTGACGCTCGGCGCAGTGTTCTGTGCCGGGTGCAGTTCGTAATCAACAAACACCACAGGAATATGCAGATTATTCAGGGTGCCGAGCACGCCAGACTGCTGTAATGCCGGTTTGGCGCGCAGCTGCGCAATCATCAGGTCCGGCTTCTGCGCCAGTACGCTTTCAAGGTCGACCTGGCCTTGATCGTTAAAGCCCATATCAACAATTTTGGTTGCTTCCGGCCAGCGCCCTTTCAGCACATTCCAGAATTGCGTGTCCTGCTTTTTCGGCAAGTTGTTCCACGCGACCACGCGCTTAAACGGATCGTCCCGATCGAGCAGCGCCAGCGTCAAGATGTCGCGCCCGTCCTGCAAGATGATGTGCTGCGGCTCTTTGCTGATAGTTTGCGTGTTGCCGTCCATATCGGTGACGGTCAGCGGATAGGTGGCGGCGGCAGCCGACGTTGAAGCCAGTAACCCC